>NZ_JANEWL010000124.1:0-12112 GCF_028069815.1 Citrobacter sp. Awk 2 | reverse complement strand
GTGGTATACAGCGAAACCTGTAGGCCGGAAAAGACGCTGATGCCGCCTCCGGCGATGTGCCCGATGCGCGGCGCTTATCGGGCCTGTGATAAACAGCGAAACCTGTAGGCCGGATAAGGCGCTGACGCCGCATCCGGCGATGTGCCTGATGCGCGACGCTTATAGGAACTGTGGTAAACAGCAAAACCTGTAGGCTGGAAAAGGCGTTTACGCCGCCTCCGGCGAATATCACCCCAATATCCGTTTTGCTTCCCGCGCGACGTTGTCCATCTCATCAAGAAGCTCTAAAAACTCTGGTTCAAGCTCTTCTTCTTTGGTCCCGCTACGTAACTGCTGCTCGATGAGCTGGCACAGGTTTTTCATGCGGGGAACCCCGCTGTAACCGCAGCTGCCGTGTAGTTTATGAATCAAATCCACCAACCCTTCAGGGTTTTCACCCACCAGTTGCTCTTCAATTCTGTTACGGACTTCAGGCAAGAAATCGATCAGCATTTGCAGCATATCCCGCGCCAGATCGTTTTTACCGGCAGCCTGTCTCAACGCCAGTTGCCAGTCGAGGGTCGTATTCGGGTTGACCACGGGTTCAGGGGGGGCCGCCACGATAGTCCGGGCTGATGTGCCGGCACCGGGCTTATAGCGCAACAGTAAACTGTGCAATTTATCTTCTTCAATCGGCTTAGCCAGGTAGTCATTCATTCCGGCGCTGAGTAACTTCTCTTTTTGTCCTGCCATGGCATGTGCCGTTACCGCAATAACCGGTGTCTGCTGCTGGTGGGGAAGCTGATGGATCAGTTCGCAGGCACGAATACCGTCCATGTCCGGCATCTGGATATCCATCAGGATCAGATCAAACTGCATTTGTTTGGCTCTGTCCACCGCCTGATGCCCGCTGTCGCACAGCTCGACGTGCTGCACCTTATCTTCAAGCAATGCGCCGATGAGCTTCAGGTTCGCCGGGTTGTCGTCCACCGCCATCACGGTCATCGCAATCTTGCTTTCATCTAACACCTGGAGCTCTGACCCTTGGTTCAGGTGGCAATACTCGGTTAATGCAGGTAGCAATCGGGTTGAGGTGAGCGGTTTTAGCAGACATGCCGCCGCGCCGCCTTGCTTTAGTTTTTCAGCGTTAATCTGCGCATGGCAAGGCAGCGCCAGCAACAGGAAATCGGTCATCGCGGCTGCGCTTGCCAGCCGTTCATGCTGCATGGTGAGCGGCTCGCGTAATGTGACGGGTACACCAAGTAGCAGGATATCGTAGTGTTCTGCCGGTAATGCAGAGAATGAAGGGCTGTAAATCACCTCCAGTGGCGTTTCACTCAAGATATCCAACGTACATTGCGCGGCGGTAGCATTTGGTTCAACGTAAGCCAGTCGTTTACCTGCCAGACAGCGGGTGGTTGAGCGATCGCTCAGAACATTAGGATTGAGATCAAGACTGATATGGAACCAGAAGGTGGAACCGCGATTTGGTTGGCTATGGAACGAGATATCCCCGCCCATTTCATTGACCAGTTTTTGCGTGATCACAAGGCCAAGTCCGGTACCACCGTGACGGCGCGAAATGCTGGCATCAGCCTGACGGAATGCCTGGAACAGACGTGACTGATCGCGTTCTGGAATGCCAATGCCGGTATCGCGGATTTGAACTTCAATCTGGACTTTGGTGTTACTGAGCGCGCGTTTTTCAACCAAAATGTCGATATTGCCGCTCTCGGTAAATTTGATGGCATTGCCGACCAGGTTGGTAATGACCTGTTGCAGGCGCAGCGGATCGCCAATCACATTGTCCGGAACGTCATTTTTAATATTCAATGTTAGCTCCAGCCCTTTGTCATGGGAGGAGTGCGCTAACAGCGTTACGACGTCATCCAGTGTGCTGCGCAGTGGGAACGGTATGCTTTCCAGAATCAGTTTACCCGCTTCCAGTTTAGAGAAGTCGAGCACATCATTGATGATAGCGAGCAGGTTGTTGGCAGAGCGTTCAATCGTATTCAGGTGATCGCGCTGAGTGGTATTTAACTCGGTTTTTAGTGTCAGACGTGTAAAGCCAATGACACCGTTTAGCGGTGTACGTAGCTCGTGAGACATGTTCGCCAGGAACTCTGATTTAATACGTGCAGCTTCCTGAGCGCGTTTCTTTGCCAGGTCCAGCTCAACGTTTTGGATCTCCATCTGCTCCAGCGTTTCGCGCAGATCTGACGTCGCCTGATCGATATTGTGCTGCATCTCTTCATGGTAGGCGGCGAGAGACATCGCCATCGAGTTGATGCCATTCTTCAGCATATCCAGTTCGCCCAACATGAAACCTTCCACGCGGCTATCGAGCTGACCTCTACGTATTCGGTCTACGGTATTCACCATGTTGCGAATTGGGCCGGTTACGTCACGCATCAGACGCCAGCCGAAAATTAACGCAATACCAATACAAAACAGCATCATGACGCTGGAGATAAAGATCTCTTTGTACTGCTGTAATCGCACGGACTTGAGGTCCAGCTCAAGCGCCACATACCCCAGCATATTTTTGGTGTTCTTCGCATCGCTAACGGCAGATTCATCCGGTGAATAGCTTTCCGATATAATAGGGGTTCGCAGGATCATGATATCCCCGTGCCGGGTTACGCTCAGCTTTCGCGGAAACGGCGATCCGGTAGCCAATTGCATCTCTGACGGATCAAGATGAAAGTTGGAGGTGACGAACAGTCGGTTATTTTCGTCATAGACGGAAATTGCCCGCACAATATCGGAATGGCGACGATGCAACACGCTGATAAGCTGGCCGATGGATTCCCGGTTTTGCAAGTTCATGCCGTATTCGCTGGATACCGCGAGTGGCTCGATGATGCTGGCACCAGCATCTTCCAGTTGACGCTGCAAGTCGTTATAGCGATGCACAACAAAAAAGATACTGAGCAGCAAACCTATCAGGACGGTCGGGGCCAGGATCAGAATCATCATGCGTGCGCGCAGGCTGTAGTTGGTCATGGAGTTCCGTTATGGGACAATTAGGGTCACACTGTTAAATAGAGAAATATCTCGTCGATGGCGCAATTCTACTCTGCAAAACGACGCGTGACGACGCGTCAGATCATAACCGTTACCGTCAATGACCTTGATTCTTTTGGTCAGGGCGTTGCTCGTCATAACGGGAAAGCCCTGTTTATACCGGAATTGCTGCCCCAGGAAAGCGCAGAAGTGGTGATTACTGAAGATAAAAAACAGTTTGCCCGTGCGCAAGTCAAACGTCGCTTAAACGACAGTTCGGAACGCGAAGTGCCACGTTGCCCACATTTTGGGGTCTGTGGTGGCTGTCAACAGCAGCACGCCAGCATCCCTTTGCAGCAGCGTAGCAAAAGTGCGGCGTTGTCGCGTTTAATGAAATGTGAGGTGACGGAAGTTATCGCCGATACCCCGTGGGGTTATCGGCGCCGCGCGCGTTTAAGTCTGAACTATCGCGCGAAAGAGCAGCAATTGCAGATGGGGTTTCGCAAGTCCGGCTCCAGCGACATTATCGATGTGAAGCAATGCCCTATTTTGGTGCCCCAACTTGAGGCGCTGCTGCCTGAAATTCGGGCATGCCTGCAGAGTCTGCAGGGGCTGCGTCACTTGGGGCATGTCGAATTGGTGCAGGCTGGAAGTGGAACCCTGATGATTATGCGCCACACTGCGCCACTGAATACCGCAGATAAAGAAAAACTGGAATGCTTTTCGCATTCTCAGGGACTGTCTTTGTTTCTGGCTCCGCAAAGCGAGATACTGGAATCAAATTCAGAAGAATCGCCCTGGTATGATTCAAATGGACTACGTTTAACCTTCAGCCCGCGTGATTTTATCCAGGTCAATGAAGGGGTAAACCAGAAAATGGTTTCCTGTGCGCTGGAATGGCTGGATGTGCAGCCAGAGGACCGTGTGCTCGATTTGTTCTGTGGTATGGGGAATTTTACGTTACCGTTGGCCGTACGAGCAGCGAGCGTTGTGGGTGTTGAAGGTGTCCCTGCGCTGGTGGAAAAAGGCCGGGAAAATGCGCGGAATAACGGACTACACAATGTGACATTCTTTCATGAAAACCTTGAAGAAGATGTCACCAAACAACCATGGGCAAAAAACGGATTTGACAAAGTCTTGCTCGATCCCGCGCGTGCGGGGGCTGCCGGTGTGATGCAACATATTATAAAATTAAACCCTGGCCGCGTTGTTTATGTATCCTGTAATCCTGCTACGCTGGCTCGTGACAGCGAAGCGTTACTCAATGCAGGATATACCGTTCAGCGACTGGCGATGCTCGATATGTTCCCGCACACTGGACATCTGGAATCGATGGTCCTGTTTGAGCGTTTGTAATGAATTTTATACCCATTGGATTTCGGGTTGTAACGCAGCGTGAAAGACAATGGGTACGGCTTGTCGACTTCGACAGGCCAGGCCCCTTAAGGAGAGGACGATGGTTGCGGTAAGAAGTGCACATATAAATAAAGCTGGTGAGTTTGATCCTAAGAAATGGATCGCGAGTCTGGGGATCTCCAGCCAGCAGTCGTGTGAACGCTTAGCCGAAACCTGGGCGTATTGCCTGCAGCAGACACAGGGGCATCCGGATGCGGATCTGCTGCTGTGGCGTGGCGTCGAAATGGTGGAAATACTCTCCATGCTGAGTATGGATATCGACACGTTGCGAGCGGCGATGCTGTTCCCTCTGGCGGATGCCAATGTGGTGAGTGAAGACATCCTGCGCGAGAGCGTAGGCACGTCAATCGTTAATCTTATCCATGGTGTGCGTGATATGGCGGCAATACGCCAGCTAAAAGCCACGCATACCGACTCCGTCTCTTCCGAGCAGGTTGATAACGTTCGTCGCATGCTGCTGGCAATGGTCGACGACTTCCGCTGTGTGGTCATCAAGCTGGCAGAACGTATTGCTCATCTGCGAGAAGTTAAAGACGCGCCGGAAGATGAACGCGTGCTGGCGGCAAAAGAATGCACCAATATTTATGCCCCGCTGGCTAACCGATTAGGCATCGGGCAATTAAAATGGGAGCTGGAAGATTACTGCTTCCGCTACCTGCACCCAGCCGAATACAAACGCATTGCTAAATTACTGCATGAACGTCGTATCGACAGAGAACACTATATCGACGAGTTTGTTGGGCATCTGCGTTCAGAGATGAAAACCGAAGGTGTAAAAGCCGAGGTGTACGGGCGTCCGAAGCATATTTACAGCATCTGGCGCAAAATGCAGAAGAAGCAGTTGGCTTTTGACGAACTGTTCGATGTGCGCGCAGTGCGTATCGTGGCTGAGCGTTTACAGGATTGCTATGCCGCGCTGGGGATCGTGCACACTCACTATCGCCATCTGCCTGATGAGTTCGATGACTACGTTGCCAATCCGAAGCCTAATGGTTACCAGTCAATCCATACGGTTGTGCTGGGGCCAGGCGGTAAAACCATTGAAATCCAGATCCGTACCAAACAGATGCACGAAGATGCCGAACTGGGCGTTGCCGCGCACTGGAAGTACAAAGAAGGTACCGCTTCAGGCGCTGCGCGTTCTGGTCATGAAGATCGCATCGCGTGGCTGCGTAAACTGATAGCCTGGCAGGAAGAGATGGCTGATTCCGGTGAAATGCTGGATGAAGTGCGTAGCCAGGTCTTTGACGACAGAGTTTACGTCTTTACGCCAAAAGGCGATGTCGTTGACTTGCCGGCGGGTTCAACGCCGCTCGATTTTGCTTATCACATCCACAGTGATGTGGGGCATCGTTGCATTGGCGCGAAAATTGGTGGTCGCATCGTACCGTTTACCTATCAGTTGCAGATGGGTGATCAAATTGAAATCATCACCCAGAAACAGCCAAACCCAAGCCGCGACTGGCTAAACCCTAACCTGGGCTACGTGACGACCAGCAGGGGGCGCTCTAAGATCCATGCCTGGTTCCGTAAACAGGACCGGGACAAGAATATTCTGGCTGGTCGTCAGATCCTCGATGATGAACTGGCGCACCTGGGTATTAGCCTGAAAGAGGCTGAAAAACACCTGCTTCCGCGTTACAGCTTTAATGAGCTGGAAGAGCTGCTGGCGGCGATCGGCGGCGGTGACATCCGCCTCAACCAGATGGTCAACTTCCTGCAAGCGCAGTTTAATAAACCAAGCGCTGCTGAACAGGATGCCGCTGCACTGAAACAACTTCAGCAGAAAACGCAGGCCCCGCAGACTCGCCGAAAAGACGATGGGCGTGTGGTGGTCGAAGGGGTTGGAAACCTGATGCACCATATCGCGCGCTGCTGCCAGCCTATCCCTGGCGATGAGATTGTCGGGTTTATCACCCAGGGACGTGGTATTTCCGTGCACCGGGCTGACTGTGAACAACTGACAGAACTGCGCTCACATGCCCCAGAACGTATCGTTGATGCGGTTTGGGGTGAAAGCTACTCGGCAGGGTACTCGCTGGTCGTCCGTGTGCAGGCAAACGATCGGAGCGGCTTATTACGTGATATCACGACGATTCTTGCTAACGAGAAAGTAAACGTGCTGGGGGTTGCCAGCCGTAGTGATACCAAACAACAGTTGGCTACTATTGATATGACCATTGAAATCTACAACCTGCAGGTGCTCGGACGCGTGCTCGGCAAACTGAACCAGGTGCCGGATGTGATCGACGCGCGTCGCTTGCACGGTAATTAATTATTTTGTAGGCCGGATGTCGGCTGCCGCCTTATTCGGCCTACAGTTCTTCAAATCTCCAGGATTTTCACATGAATCAAATCGACCGACTGCTCGGTATTATGCAGCGCCTGCGCGACCCGGAAAACGGCTGTCCGTGGGACAAAGAGCAGACTTTCACCACGATTGCCCCTTACACCCTCGAAGAAACCTATGAAGTACTTGATGCCATTGCGCGCGAAGACTTCGACGATCTGCGTGGTGAACTGGGCGATCTGTTGTTCCAGGTGGTGTTTTACGCACAAATGGCGCAGGAAGAAGGGCGCTTCGATTTTAACGATATCTGCGCTGCGATTAGCGATAAGCTCGAACGTCGGCATCCGCATGTATTTGCCGATGTTTCTGCCAGTACTAGTCGCGAAGTGCTGACCCGCTGGGAACAGATCAAAACCGAAGAACGTGCCGGGAAGGCACAACATTCCGCGCTGGACGATATTCCCCGTAGTTTACCGGCGCTAATGCGCGCCCAGAAAATCCAGAAACGCTGCTCCAATGTTGGCTTTGACTGGAAGACTTTAGGACCGGTTGTCGACAAAGTTTATGAAGAGATTGACGAAGTCATGTTCGAGGCGAAGCAGGCTGTCGTTGACCAGGCTAAACTGGAGGAGGAAATGGGCGACCTGCTGTTTGCCACGGTCAATATGGCCCGTCATTTAGGGACAAAAGCAGAGACGGCATTGCAGAAAGCGAATGAAAAATTCGAGCGCCGTTTTCGTGAGGTTGAGCGAATTGTGGCAGCCCGCGGTCTGGAAATGACTGGTGTTGATCTGGAAACAATGGAAGAAGTCTGGCAACAGGTAAAACGGCAGGAAATTGATCTCTAAGGGATTTCGTCGGTCAAGGACGATTTGTGTGATTTTTTAAATAACAAGCGATTGATTTACGTCAAAAACATTTACCCCAAAGGGGCTATTTTCTCACTCCCGATGTTAATGTGAGCCTGGTGAAGAGGAGGAATAATGAAAGTTTGTGGCGCTCGTCATGTTCGGGTATACTACTTTCCCGTCTTGGTAATTCCATCGTTTCACCCTAACTTCTCAGGTCCAGCATGACAACGAACTATATTTTTGTGACCGGCGGGGTCGTATCCTCTCTGGGAAAAGGCATTGCCGCAGCCTCCCTCGCAGCCATTCTTGAAGCCCGTGGCCTCAATGTGACCATGATGAAACTGGATCCGTACATCAACGTCGATCCAGGTACTATGAGCCCTATCCAACACGGGGAAGTGTTCGTTACCGAAGACGGCGCTGAAACCGACCTGGACCTGGGTCACTATGAGCGTTTCATCCGCACCAAAATGAGCCGCCGTAACAACTTCACCACCGGTCGTATCTACTCCGACGTTCTGCGTAAAGAACGCCGTGGTGACTATCTGGGCGCGACCGTTCAGGTCATTCCGCACATCACGAATGCCATTAAAGAGCGCGTTCTGGAAGGCGGTGAAGGTCATGATGTTGTTCTGGTCGAAATCGGCGGAACCGTTGGGGATATCGAATCTCTGCCGTTCCTTGAAGCGATTCGCCAGATGGCTGTAGAAATTGGCCGTGAGCACACGCTGTTTATGCATCTGACGCTGGTTCCGTATATGGCGGCGGCAGGTGAAGTCAAAACCAAACCGACTCAGCACTCTGTAAAAGAGCTGCTTTCTATCGGTATTCAGCCAGATATCCTGATTTGCCGCTCCGATCGCGCAGTTCCGGCTAATGAACGTGCAAAAATTGCATTGTTCTGTAACGTTCCGGAAAAAGCGGTGATTTCTCTGAAAGATGTCGATTCCATCTATAAAATTCCGGGCCTGTTGAAATCTCAGGGCCTTGACGATTATATTTGTAAACGATTCAGCTTGAACTGTCCGGAAGCGAATCTGTCAGAATGGGAACAGGTTATCTACGAAGAAGCGAATCCGGCAGGCGAAGTGACTATCGGTATGGTCGGCAAGTACATTGAACTGCCGGATGCCTATAAGTCAGTTATCGAAGCGCTGAAGCACGGTGGCTTGAAGAATCGTGTCACCGTCAACATCAAGCTGATTGATTCGCAGGATGTTGAAACGCGTGGTGTTGAGATCCTGAAAGGTCTTGATGCCATCCTCATCCCAGGCGGCTTCGGCTACCGTGGTGTTGAAGGGAAAATCGCGACAGCGCGCTTTGCGCGTGAAAACAATATTCCTTATCTGGGCATTTGCCTGGGTATGCAGGTTGCGTTGATTGAGTTTGCTCGTAACGTCGTGGGAATGGACAACGCCAACTCCACAGAATTTGTGCCAGACTGTAAGTACCCAGTGGTGGCCCTGATTACTGAATGGCGTGATGAAGACGGCAACGTTGAAGTCCGTACCGAGAAGAGCGATCTGGGTGGCACAATGCGTCTTGGTGCGCAACAGTGTCAGCTGAGCGATGAGAGTCTGGTTCGTCAACTGTACGGTACGCCGACAATTGTTGAACGTCATCGCCACCGCTACGAAGTCAACAATATGCTGTTGAAACAGATTGAAGCTGCGGGTCTGCGTGTTGCAGGCCGTTCCGGTGATGATCAGTTGGTCGAGATCATTGAGGTACCGAATCATCCGTGGTTCGTGGCCTGTCAGTTCCACCCGGAATTTACTTCCACGCCACGTGATGGACACCCGCTGTTCGCCGGCTTTGTGAAAGCCGCCAGTGAACATCAGAAGCGTCAGGCGAAGTAAGAAGTAAAAAGTTAGAACGGCAATGCACCCATCAGGGTGCATTGTTTGTCTGGAGTTTTAGTTTAACTTGTACTGAGGAAAACCTAATGTCCAAAATCGTTAAAATCATCGGTCGTGAAATCATCGACTCCCGTGGTAACCCGACTGTTGAAGCCGAAGTACACCTGGAAGGTGGTTTCGTTGGTATGGCAGCAGCTCCGTCAGGTGCTTCTACTGGTTCCCGCGAAGCACTGGAACTGCGCGATGGCGACAAATCCCGTTTCATGGGTAAAGGCGTACTGAAAGCTGTTGCAGCTGTAAACGGCCCGATTGCTCAGGCTCTGCTGGGTAAAGATGCTAAAGATCAGGCTGGCATCGACAAGATCATGATCGATCTGGACGGTACTGAAAACAAATCCAACTTCGGTGCAAACGCCATCCTGGCTGTGTCCCTGGCGAACGCCAAAGCAGCAGCTGCTGCTAAAGGCCTGCCGCTGTATGCACACATCGCTGAACTGAACGGTACTCCGGGCAAATACTCCATGCCGGTTCCGATGATGAACATCATCAACGGTGGTGAGCACGCTGACAACAACGTCGACATCCAGGAATTTATGATTCAGCCGGTTGGCGCTAAATCCCTGAAAGAAGCCGTTCGTATGGGTTCCGAAGTGTTCCACAACCTGGCTAAAGTTCTGAAAGCTAAAGGTATGAACACTGCAGTTGGTGACGAAGGTGGCTACGCGCCGAACCTGGGTTCCAACGCTGAAGCTCTGGCTGTAATCGCTGAAGCGGTTAAAGCAGCAGGCTACGAGCTGGGCAAAGACATCACTCTGGCGATGGACTGTGCAGCGTCTGAATTCTACAAAGACGGTAAATACGTTCTGGCTGGCGAAGGCAACAAAGCGTTCACCTCCGAAGAATTCACTCACTTCCTGGAAGAACTGACCAAACAGTACCCGATCGTATCCATCGAAGATGGTCTGGACGAGTCTGACTGGGACGGTTTCGCATACCAGACAAAAGTACTGGGCGACAAAATCCAGCTGGTTGGTGACGATCTGTTCGTAACCAACACCAAGATCCTGAAAGAAGGCATCGAAAAAGGCATCGTTAACTCCATCCTGATCAAATTCAACCAGATCGGTTCTCTGACCGAAACTCTGGCTGCGATCAAAATGGCGAAAGACGCTGGCTACACTGCTGTCATCTCTCACCGTTCTGGCGAAACTGAAGATGCTACCATCGCTGACCTGGCTGTTGGTACCGCTGCAGGCCAGATCAAAACGGGTTCTATGAGCCGTTCTGACCGTGTTGCTAAGTACAACCAGCTGATTCGTATCGAAGAAGCTCTGGGTGAACACGCTCCGTACAACGGTCGTAAAGAGATCAAAGGTCAGGCGTAATCCTGTTCTTTCTCTGATTTAAAAATGCCAGCCTTCGGGCTGGCATTTTTTTGCCTACACAATCGCAACCTATTTAAAGTCCACCGCCATTTGCTGTGGAATAGTCAGCCCACGTGTCGTCTGCACACAGCGCTCAATGTAATCGGTAAAACGCGGCGGCTTCGGCATCCCCATGCTGAGCAGCTTATCATTGCTGAATCGCACGTTCAGCGTTGCGAACGCGCCGTAAAGACGCATGGCTTTAAGCATCAGTCGTTCGTTGCAGGGGCCAAAAATATTCTTCAGTTCACGGCGCATTTGGACCAGCGTTTCATAGCTGACCTGTGCGTATTTATTGCCGACGGGAGCTTGTTCCAGCGCAGATGCCATCGCGCTATCAATATCTGCAAACCTCACGCTATTTTCTTCTCCTGCTGAGATGTGCACTACTTCACCGCGAGCGAGCGGACTGCTCAGTAACATCAGCAATGCATCGGCGCAGTAATCAACCGGGATCACGTCAATACGGTCTTCCATCGAACACATAAATTTTTGTAGCATCAGACCCATGCTGAATACCCAGAAAATACTGCTGGAGGGTTGGCAGCCATGATGAGTGTGGCCAACAACGATAGAAGGCCGCGCGATAACCAGTGGTAATGTTAGGCATTCCTGTTGCATCAGACGCTCTATCGTGGATTTAGAGTGCGTATACTCAACCAGATGCTCAGCACGTTCGCGAAATTCTGCACTTTCTGCCACCAGTGAATCGGGTTCTGGGGAGCATGACATCGCTGTACCAACGTGAAGAAAGCGCTGCAGGCTGCCGACACTGGCCATTCTCCGGGCGAACTTCAGCGTTCCTTCGACATTTACTTTCCAGATAAGCGGGTTGTTGCCAAAAGAGGCGACGGCGGCGCAGTTGATGACATGAGTAACCTGGTCCAGACGCGGGTCGTTAAGAAACGCTTCGGGTTCTACCAAATCACCCAACAGGATATTCCGCGGGCTAAGTGCGGCCAGCTTTTCTTCTGCAATATTAAATTTGCGCAGATTTTCCTTTATCCGTTCCAGCGCAGATACATCATTATCGGCACGAACTAAAAGCAACAGATTAAATCCATTTGTCTGATTCAGAATGTTTTCTAAAACGGCTCCGCCCAAAAAACCGGTTGCGCCAGTAATTAATAGTGTATTCATGAATGCAGTCTCATTAGGGGTGGTTGACTGGATTCTAGGCGCGGATAATTAAACGGAGATTAAATGGAAAATTAGCGTAAGGTTAGGTTTCTTAAGCCTATTTTAATATAAAAAATACCGCGGATCGAATTTGACTATGCATGATAC
>NZ_JANEWL010000123.1:0-12131 GCF_028069815.1 Citrobacter sp. Awk 2 | reverse complement strand
TTATATATCTTTAGATTACGATTAAATGTTAATCACCCTTTGCACATAATCATGGAAATTATATTATCCCGTCATGCTTCAATTCTTTACTCGATCATATGCAGCATATGCCTAAAAATAATAATATCAACTCACTCGAGTTGACTCACTCACCTCAGTGTTTTCCACCAGCTCATTTAATATTTCACCGTCCATCAAAATGGTGGTATCAGCAATAAAACCCGCTTTATCACTGCTCAAAAACAGACACAGCGCCCCAACCTCTTCCGGTCGACCGGAGCGACCAACCGGATGCTTCTTCACCATTTTCTCACACACAATACGCGAGCCCTCATGAGCGTCAAACCAGGCCTGATTACCGACGGTATCAATAAAGCCAACACTTCGCCTCAGGAGAGGGTTCGACCACACCAACCACGCGCTATGCGTTAACATAAAAAATGACAAGATTATGCACCGAGTCATCTTGTAACCTTAGATTCAAAATCATGTATCACAGGATATGCTAGCGAGTGCCATGCGATAAATCGCTAAATTATTACTGAGATATGCGCGTTTCGTTGCAAAAATCAAGGAAGGGATGCAAAGAGAGGCATATGGGTACAGATAAATCTTTACCAGCGAAAGACCTCACCGGACAGTCGGTGTGGTCAGCCGTATCGATTAAGGGGCCTTTAAGCAGGTCCCGGTATAGCATCGGCTGGCAGAGGCGTTATCAGTTGATAAGCGCACCTCCGTCAATATCCACCACGCTGCCAGTAACATACGGATTATCAATCACAAACAAATACCCTTTTGCCTGATCTTCTGCGCGACCATACGCTTTAGCCGGCAAATTCTCAGCGGCTCTGGTCAGCATTTGCTGACGGTCCTTAAGCGTCATACCCGCATAGGCTTCGGTATTCGTGAGACCAGGGCTGACGGCATTAACCCGCAACGGAGAGAGTTCTTTCGCCAGCATTTTCACCGCGGATTCAAGCGCGGCATTAATGGTGGTTTTCACTATCGTACCGGGTACGGTACGCCGCGAAAGGAAACCTGTGGTCAGGGTCAGCGTACCGCCCGGTTTGATTTTTCCACTCAGATGATGCGCTACGGCCAGGCTACCCCAGAACTTGGTATTAAAGGCCTGTCTTGCTGCAGATAAATCCAGTGCAGTCAACACGCCACCTGGTGCCTGCGACCCTGCCGTCACGATAATATGGTCCACTGGTTCCAGCGTCTTGCCCAGTATCGCCACCTGTTTTTCATCCGCGATGTTCAACACGACAGTTTCCGCACTGGCACCAGTTACCTGCAAACGCTGACACGCATCCGAGAGTTTATTGTCGTCCCGGCCAGCAAGAATAACGTGCCCGCCCCGCCCGGCCAGCAGTTGCGCCACTGCAAATCCGATACCGGTTGCTCCACCAATAATCAGTGTACGCTGCGTCATAACTCAGACCTCGGTTGTCAGGGAGGGATAATCGGTATAACCCACTTCACTACCGCCAAACAATGTTGCCGGGTTACCCATCGCAGCCAGCGGTAGATTTTCTTTCAGACGGTGAGGAAAGTCCGGGTTGGCGATAAACGGACGGCCGAAAGCGACCAGGTCCACAATTCCCGCAGCCAGCAGTTTTTCCGCTTTTTCCCGGGTGTAATTTCCTGCCACAACAATCGTGCCGCTGAAGGTCGCCCGCAGGGTTTCACGGAACTCATAAGGGACCTGCGGCGCATCATCCCAGTCGGCTTCTGCCAGATGGATAAAGGCGATACCCTTTGTTTCGCACCAGGCAGCCAGCACCAGAATCGCCTCAATCGCCTGTGGGTCATCCATGCCGCGCTGGGTGATAAACGGGGCCAGGCGAATACCGGTACGCTCCGGACCAATGGCTTCGCTGATGGCTTCCAGTACTTCCTGAGCAAAACGCACGCGGTTTGCCAGGCTGCCACCGTATTCATCAGTACGTTTGTTCGAGGAGCGACGCAGGAACTGGTCAATCAGGTACCCGTTACCACCGTGGACTTCCACGCCATCAAATCCGGCTTCCATCGCATTAATGGCCGCCTGACGGTAATCCGCAATCACCTGCTGAATATCGTCACGGGTCAGCTCACGCGGCACCGGACAATCGACCATTTCACCGACGCCCTCCTGGTTTACTACCCACACCTTTGCATCAGGTGAAAGCGCAGAGGGAGCCACCGGTTTACCGTCCGGGTGAAAACTTTCATGGGACATACGCCCCACATGCCACAGCTGTGACAAAATAGTGCCGCCCGTGCAATGGACAGCCTCCGTTACCAGACGCCATCCTGTCACCTGCTCAGCTGAATGAATCCCTGGCGTCCAGGAATACCCTTGCCCCTGGGCTGAAATCTGCGTTGCTTCAGTGATGATAAGACCAGCGCTGGCGCGTTGCTGATAATATTCCGCCATCAGCGCGGTAGGAACATTGCCTGGCTGCGCGGTACGGGCCCGGGTCATAGGAGCCATCACAATACGGTTTTTAAGTGTGTGTGTACCAACAGATGTGGTCTCGAAAAGTGTGTGTTGAGGCATGTTCTGTTCTCCGGAACGGTTGATTGTGCTTGACTTTACGTCCTGCGAGTCGCTTTGATAATGGCAGTGATGACTGATTATCTATTCAGGAAATTGGAATAATGGGTAAGTTTGAAGACATGACGTTACTGGTGGAAGTCGTTGAAGCCGGTGGACTGGCTGCCGCAGGGAGGCGGATGAATCTTTCACCTGCCACCATGACGGCACGGTTAAAGGCGCTGGAAGAACGCTATCAGACCCGGCTGTTTAATCGCTCCACCCGTGCAATTGCACTGACACGTGCAGGTGAGGATTTTTACCACGCCGCACTTCGCGTGATGGAGGAAGTGGCGCAGGCAGAGTCGAAACTGGCACAGAAAGACGGGATAGTCAGCGGCAGCCTGCGTATTTCAGCCCCCTCAGATTTTGGTCGGCAGTATCTTTCAGCCGCACTGCTCGATTTTTCCCGCCTGTATCCTGAAGTCAGAAGCTCTGTCTATCTGAGTGAAAGCGTGGTGGATTTGATTGCTAACCGTCTGGACATGAGCGTGCGCTTCGGCAACCTCCCGGACAGCAATCTGGTCACAAAATTTATCCGCCCCAATCATCGGGTACTTGTCGCGTCAAAAGACTACCTTGAAACACACGGGGCACCTGTGCATCCGGATGAACTTCACGGGCATCGTTGCCTGGTGATGGAGCAGCGTGGCACGCTGATGAACGAGTGGCGCTTTGAAGAGCATGATGTGCCCTCTGTGGTGCGGGTTACACCGGCCATGGTATGTGATGATGGCGCGCTGTTACGTCAGTGGGTACTGGCAGGTGCGGGTATCGCCAGCAAATCATGGTGGGATGTGAAGCGAGATGTCGAACAAGGCCGGCTCACCGTGTTATTTGCCGATACCTTTATTGGCTTCAGCCGGAATGATAAAAAACAGGTGGGTCTCCAGTTTGTCTACCCGCAGAGGCGATTTCAGCCCCTGCAGGTGACGGCGTTCAGCGAGTTCTTTATTCACTGGCTGGATAATGAATAACGCAGTGGTCACCGGTTTATTCATTAAAATGAAATAATCCATTCTGTTTTACTGCCATTATCAAATGTAGCTCCGTGTCCGAGAATGAATCCCATCATTCATCTGCCAGAGTCACTTATGAAACCGCAACGTATTCCATTACAGGTCTGGATACTGACCTTATCCGCTTTTGCTATCGGCACCGCTGAGTTTGTGGTCGCCGGGTTATTAACCACCATGGCGCACGCCCTCAATATCACCGACGGCCAGGCGGGAAACGTTATCACTGCTTATGCTATGGCGATTGTTATCGGCGGACCTGTGCTGACGCTGTGGCTCGCCCGTTTTGAAAAACGTAATGTCCTGGCCGGGCTGATGGTGCTGTTTATTGCCGCCAACCTTGTCAGTGCCTTAGCGACCAGTTATCCGGTGCTGCTGGTCAGCAGGGTACTGGCAGGACTGGTACAGGGGCCGTTTTACGGCATCGGCGCGGTGGTGGCTACGCGACTGGTGGCAGAAAACCTGGCAGGCCGGGCAGTCGGTCAGATGTTTGCCGGACTGACGCTGGCGAACGTTCTGGGGGTGCCGTTTGGGTCATGGATTGGCAATATCTTCGGCTGGAATGTGACGTTTTACGCGGTCGCAGCCCTGGGCGCGGTGGCGCTGATTGCCATCATATCCACCATTCATCGCCAGCCCATTGAGGAAGGTAAAAGTATCCGTCAGCAACTGGCTGTGTTTCGCCATGGTCCCCTGCTGGCAAGCCTGGCGATTACCGTCCTGAGCTGGACCGGTTTCATGACCCTGTACGGATATATTGCACCGCTGGCTGAGCAGGTCGCTGGCTACAGTGTCGGGGCGCTGACCGCCCTGCTGTTTGTGGTGGGTATTGGCCTGGTGGCAGGCAACCATATTGGCGGTATCACCGCTGACCGCAATCTGCGTCAGGCGCAGCTTTTATGGCCAGTGCTGATGGTGGTATCCCTGATTGTTGTTGGCCTGGTCAGCAGTCATTACTGGCTGTTTATGGTGGCGACGTTCCTGTTTGGCATTGCTTCTTTTGGCAATGTTCCGCCGCTGCAGATGAACGTGATGAAACACGGCAGTGCCGCACCAGAGCTGGCAGGTACTGCCAATATTTCGGCATTCAACCTGGCGAATGCCCTGGGAGGGATTATTGGCGGACTGACTGTTGACAGTACCTTCGGTGCGGCCGGTATTCCCTGGGTAGCCACGCTGATACCGCTTGCCGGCATTGCGTATGTACTGTTCAACCGCCGCCACACCCGCCTGAACATTCAGGCAGCGAGGTCATAATGTACATCGATCACGCGACATTCCGAAGCAGTGACATGGACGCCACACGAGACTTTTTTATCTCAGTCTTTAATTTACTGCCCGGGGCGCGCCCCGGCCTTATCAGCAACCGCATTCCCGGTTACTGGCTCTATGCGCAGGACAAACCTCTGGTGCATATTATTCCTGCGGGCGACGAAGGGCACCCGTTACCCGCTACGGCGTTAAAAGAAAGCATTGACCATGTGGCATTTCATCTTGAAGGCTACACAGCCTTTCGGGAAAAGCTCCAGGGTCTTGGGATACATTATTCTCTGATGGACCTGGCTGATATTCAGGAGCGGCGAGTTTTTATACGAGCACCCGGAGGGCAGTTAGTTGAAGCGGTGTTCAGTGAACCTGTACCGGAGTCAGCATGATGGACAATGCTATTTTCTGAAGCGGTTCGGGTCTGTACGCATGTCACTTTTTTGTCAGCATCTGGTTTATGGCGGTATCTATTGTCAGGCAGTATGGCAGGTTATCGAATTTAAATATCACCATGCAGGGATAATGGGCAAATCTGAGGCCAGTTATCCCGGTTATTTTCACTTTTGAGAGATAAGTCTTAATGTTAAGTCATTATTTTTAAACGGTTCGATTTGCGCTACTTTATAACCTGAGCTTTTAACGGTATTAATAAGAGAGCCTGCTCTTGCTATAAATTAACAGTCATCACTTCTGTGATATTTATATTGAGTTCTACACATTAAGAAAGACAAGAGCGGATGTTCTCTGTTGGGGATGGTTCCTATGAGTCCGCATACTCTACAAAAAATATTATTCAGCCGCGCCCCGGTATTAAAGTTCGACGTAGTAACAGAAATGTTACTTTTACGCTATGGCTAATACAGCATAGCGTTTTTTTTATCCGACTATATTCCTTTGAGGACAAGCATGAAAAAAACACTTCGTATCGGTCATATTGATTTAAGTTTCCATGCTGCCAGTGCAGCGCTGGTTTGTACTGTATTTGAAAAATATGGCTGGCAGGTTGAAATGACCGCCAGCCCTCATGAAGAGATGTTTAAGCGCTATGGGAAAGGAGAAGTGGACATGCTGGTTTCAGCCTGGCTCCCTGCCAGCCACGATGTCTATCTGGCCCCTTATCGGGATAATACGGTTAAATTAACAGTCCTGTATCATCCTTACTGTATATGGGGAGTCCCTGATTATATCTCCCCCAGCGATGTGGCTTCTGTTGAAGACTTACTCAGACCTGATGTCCTGTTGAAAATGGAAAAAAGGATCCTGGGTATTAATCCGGGGGCAGGAATCAGCCGTTTTTCTCGTACTATGGTCGAGGAATATCAACTTACCCATTCCGGTTATTATTTTGAAAATGGCAGTGAAGCTGCGTGCTACAGCAATTTTGAACAGGCTGTCAGCGATCAGCGCTGGATCGTTGTTCCCTTGTGGCATCCGCAGTTCCTGCATTACCGATACACCATTCGGGCATTAGAAGAGCCAAAAGGATTACTTGGCGGACAGGATGAGGCCACGCTGATTGTATCCCGGTCGGTTATCGGAGATTTTGAACCCCCGTTACTGGCGGAGTTGAAAGCTTTATCTCCAGGTAATGACGCAATCAGCGAACTGGATTATCTCATTTGCAGAGAGAATAAAACGCCACGACAGGCGGTTGAATCCTGGTATCAACGTCATTCCCGGATTTGATAGCCTGGTTGCATAATGAAACGGTAAACAACGACAGGTTCATGTTGTTTACCGCTTACGATTGTCCGTAATCAGAAGTCTTTTAAACGCGTGTTTACACCCGAGAAAGGAGATAAGGCCGGATGGAAGGCCGTTTTCCATTCCTGATCCAGTGATAATCGTCCGGCGGTATCAGGCAACAAAAACGGGATAATGACCATAAAATAAAAGAACGGGAATTCCCATCCCCCACCGGACATCATCCAGGTATAACCAATACCAAAATGTCCACTCATCACTTCTGCGGCAATAAGGTATATCGCGGCAATGAAAGCACCTGCCCGGGTGAGTAAACCAAAGCCAATTAAAACAGCTGAAGTAAATTCAGCCAGCCCCCCCAGAATAATCATACCTGATGCCATATTTGCACTGAGCACTGTGCCAAATGTGTGCATGCCCACAACATTCTGGAAAAAGCTCACGAGACCGGCATCATGATATGATACAAATAATTTTTCCGTGCAGTGTGTCAGGAAATTAAATCCAACAAACATTCTTAAAAAAGAGAGTGCAACTTCCTGGTTATTGTACTGATGAATCCCATCGCGAAAAATTATGACAGCCTGGATCAGTAGTGGAATAAATGTCATAGATGTTAACCATCCCACGCGCGACCAGTCATGCTGATCGGCATTTCTGACCACTATCAGCGTAAAAAAAAGCGTCAGCATAAAGCTGATAAGGCGGTTTTTACGCCATAAAAGTGTCGTCAGCGGGATCAATAATGAGAATAATGCCATCGTTATGGCAGACCATGTTCCGTCATAGTTATTCAGATAGCTAACTGAGACGATGAAGGAGATCATCCCTGTAATAAAAGTCAAATAATAAATTTTCGTTTTCATTTTTTTACCTTTTAACAGGTTATTTTGTCTGAGTTGTCCTGAACACCCGAAGCGTTAGTGTGGCTTTAGCAAGAGAATGCTTGTTAATAAAATAACCAGTCAGGGGGGCTGTAGAGTTTACCGGGACCTCCAGTTTTTCAACATCAAGCGCATGCAGAGTGTAAATATACGAGTGGACTTCTCCGGCCGGTGGGCAGGGACCAAGAAAACGGCTGTTACCAGTGTCATTAGCTTGTACTCTTGCTCCCTGCGGTATTTCATTTCTTGCCAGATGATGACGGGATGAAGGAATATCAATCATCATCCAGTGCCAGAACCCACTCCCCGTATCCGCATCTTTATCATAAAAAGTGATAGCAAAACTGCGCGTATTTTCGGGGGCAGACTGCCATGCCAGGGCTGGCTGGATATTTTTTCCTGTACAACCGAAATCATTTGCCAGTAAATCAACAGCTATATTTTCACCTTCTTTCACTTCTGCGCTATTAAGAGACATGCTCGCTGCGTAACCGGTGGCAGTTGATAAACCCGATAACAGGACAAGCGGCAGTATTATAATTTTTTTCTTTAAATGCATATATCCTCCATGCTGAAATATGAAGTGGGCATTGGTAAATACATTTAATTTATAACACTGCGGTTCGTTTTTGGTTATCAATCAATACTGAATGGATAATTCACGCAACATGAATAATGCAAAGTAAGTTATGTGATTTAAGTCTTGTTTTTATGTTTGCGAACAACTGTACTGTAACAACAGGAGGTTAATAGATCTTCGACTTGTTTAATCTGCGCTTCAATTATCTGAATATGTTCAGCCAGCCAGCAGAGACTAGCTCCGGCAAAAGAGGATACTTTTGCATGGTCAATACAAGGAGTTGATACCTTCATGCTGATGCTCCTCATTTTTCGGGATGTGTTGCCACAATCCAGCCAGGTTCTATGGCATCGTAAAATGAGGAGTATCCATCATATTATCTCAGTATCAGGTGCCGGCCAGCCTGTTACGATTCACTGACTGGATGTGAACGGTTGTGTATCGTCTGTCCATACACGCAGAATACGATAGGGGGGCTCACCTTTATCGCCAGCACCAGTAAACGCAGCGCTTCGATGCAGTTGGTTAGCCGAAATATACAGCCAGTGTTGATCGCCAAATTGCACGCTGTCAGGCCAGTCAAGCAACGCTGAGCGCACCAGCGGGATCAATTTCCCTTTACTATCCATCATATCAACACCGTTATTATTCAGATTAGTAAAGTAATGCCTGCCCTGCGCAGAAATAGCGGCACCATCTGAAACCGGTTTTGTACCTGCAGTCCGAATATGTTGAGTAATGGCTTTATCATCAGCCTTCTGCAGGTACTCAGTATCAATTTCATACCAGGTGGTACCGTTCATTGCGCCAAAAAATAAGGTTTTACCATCTGCGGAAAGTGTTATTGGATTCACGCCAACCGAAGCTGGCTTGCCATTAAACAGAGTATCCTGACCATCAATATGCATCACCGCCGATCTTTCACTTTGCAATGCAGGATGGCCGGAAAAACGGCTGGCTTTTTTACTGGCGATATTAACGGTAATCAGTCCAGGATTACTGATATCTGCCAGATAGATCCACCCACCGCGTGCATCAACAACCAAATCCTGAATAAAACTACCACGAGGCGCGATAGTGTCATCCAGTTCGATGGTCATCAGGTGCTTACCACTTTTTATGTCAAAGCTAATTATACGCGTTTTGCCAGAGTTTAGCCCCATATCTACCAGCCATAAGCGATTTTGCGCGTCGCGTGTAATACCTAATGGTGTATCAATTTGGTGAGATAAACTTTGGCCTTCGTTTTTTTGCCAGGAGTCATCGGGCCAAGCTTTCCAGGTCTCTTTGCCTGTGATCTCAATCAGACGCCAGCGTGAGGGGCGATCCAAAGGGTGTACCGTTGCAAATACGCGGCCATCATCAGAGACGGTGACATTTCCCGGCCGAATATTCAGTGCAGCAACAACTTCCAGGTCACCTTTTTTAAACTGTGTCTCTGCAAATGCAGTCGTTGAATTAAATATCAGTACAGATAATAAGCTGGCGATTAACGTTTTCTTATTCATTTCATTCTCCATAATCAGGTAAACACATCATGGGCACAGACAGCGCTTAAAACACAGTCAATAGAAATCGACTTCCACTGCACTGAGCAACAGATATGTAATTATTGTCCTGTGCCATGGTAAACAGGTCTGTAGGGAAGAAAAACCTTGTAACAGAGACAGGTGTTATACTCAAAAAACGAAAATCCCCCTGAGGATTAACGCCATTTTCATTACCGTTCCTGGTAGGAACGATGCCTGTTATTCTCTTTATTGACGACTGCTTAATGCAGTGAAAAAAACGCCAAGGCAAATAAGTATCAGCCCGCTAATAAATAAAGGTGATAATTGATTTTGCAGCCACAAGGCGGAGGCAAGCGCACCAATAATCGGTACGCCAAGGGTAAAGTTGGACATGGCAAACGTAGTAATACGTCGACCATATTCAGAAGAGATCACGAAACAGAAAGAGGTTGCGACGGGACCAATAAACAGTAACTGCCACAGTAAGCCATGTGTGATGTGAATATCAGACACTGGGCGCTCGAACAGCACGGCGACAATCCCCAATAAAACCGACGCGATTAACATCTGCCAGGGCGCAAGTTGCAGCGGTGTGGAGACCCAACGATGATGGCGGACATGATAAATCACAATTGACCAGGCCATTGCACAAATCAGTAATAACAACGCCGCTAAGAGGCTGTAATGATCCCAGCGCATCTCCGATGGCGAACAAATCAGCGCCACCCCGGAGAGTCCGGCCATTAATGCCAGCAACTGCCCACGACCCGGGCGAACTCTCAGCATAATAGCCGTCAACAATATACTCCATAACGGCGTGGTATAAGCCAACAAAACCGCGCGACTGGTGTCCGTATATTGCATCGCAATCATCCCCAATCCGGTAAACAACATCATTTGCAGAATCCCAACACTAAGGATAACAGGCCAGTCCTGACCAACCGGTAAGCGGAGTTTCCCCCTGAAAGCCACAAAAGCAAACAAACAAATTCCGGCCGTTGTAAAACGTAATGTCGCCAGCCAAAGTGGCGGAACGCTATCCAGAGCCTGACGCGTAACCGGCCAACTGGTTCCCCACAGGACAACCATCACCGCAAGCCAGCCCAGCGTATGCATTTTCGTCGTAGATGAGTGGCAAACGCTCGCACTTTCACAATTTTGTATGGACATAAGACGGACTCCTGATAGCAGAAACGACCGTACCATGTTAATTTCTTTATCAGGGTAGATTAGTTCTATATTGACCGTTAAATGGCAAAAATAAGAATAAATATTTCCACGTAGCTATTATTTTAGGAAAATTATGTCCACTAATCCTGTTCAACTTGATGAAGTTAGCCTACGTATTCTCGATATCCTGCAACATAACGCGGATATCAGTAACACGGAACTGGCTGAAAAAGTCGGCCTGTCAGTATCCCCCTGCTGGCGTCGTGTGGCAGAGATGAAAGAGAATCATGTTATCAGGGGCTCGGTCATGCTGGTGGATCCTCTGAAGTTGGGGTTAGCGGTCAATGTGTTCGTGCATGTCTCCCTGCGCCAGCAGGATAAAACTTCACTGCAAAAGTTTACTGAAGCGATAAGCGATCGCGAGGAAATCATGGAGTGCTACCTGATGACCGGAGAAGCAGACTTCCTGCTAAGGGTAGTGGTGGAAGATTTACAAAAATACCAGGTGCTGATTATGGAATGTTTGACACAAATTGAAGGCGTCGCGAGTATTCGTTCCAGCTTCGCGCTGAATCAGGTGAAATATACAACCGTACTGCCTACCCGACATCTGAAAAAAAAGTACTAATACCAGGTATTATCATCCTGCGATTAACCAGTAAAAGCATCAATGGATTCTCTCCTTACAGGGAAATATTGATGTAATAATTGGCCTTACCGACTTAATGAGCCCCTTCCAGGCAGAGAACTCTGAAACGGGCCCACAAACAGTCCAGGTGCAAACGACAAGCCTACGATTTGTCCTGAAAGCATCAGTCAAAACGCACAATTCAGTCAAAAATATAATATTAAAAATCAAACATATAACACTTTTTCCATATCGATATCATCATCCCCTTTTTGCCCCCTCCTTTCAACGTAAAAAACCAAAATCCCCAACAAACTCAATCACCTTCCCCACCAACCACACTGCCGCCAGCCGGTGATTACCAGAGTCATCCGATGAAGTCCTAAGAGCCCGCACGGCGCAAGCCCTGCGGGCTTTTTTGTGCCCGTTACAGCCCGAGAACATCCAGCTAAATCCAGAGCAAATTGTGCACCGCCTCATGTGAGCGGATATAGCGATAGCGAACGGCAGTCTGGTTAATCTCCTATTTTGTCACGTCGATACTGTTGCGCAAACCCTGCATTCTGCGCAGGCTCGGTTCATCACCGGCAATGAACTGTTCGCGATATTCCCATTCAAAGTCGGCCAGCCCACCAAACACCGGTGAAAAACCCCTGGCGTAAGCTGAGGACGTTTTGTATCTGTTCAGTTTAACCTTAACCCCACAAAAATGGTGGTTAGAACAACATACCATCTGCTTGCTGCCATTCAATTGGGCGAATAAAATAGAATGAATACATCCGATTTTAATA
>NZ_JANEWL010000122.1:0-12419 GCF_028069815.1 Citrobacter sp. Awk 2 | reverse complement strand
ACTTATGTAATAAAACGTAAATAACACAATGAGAAGGTGAGCAGGATTAAAAATAATAAAAAACAAGATTTACAGATATAATAAATCATGCAGTTGTAAAACGCCGTGTCACTCTGCATGAGTATCAACACCAGCTTAAAAGCGGGCTAAATGCCTCACTCCCCACCAGTGCGCGTAGCGCCGGCAGACGACACCCATGAGCCAACAGCGGCGGTACGGCAAAAATGGTGTCGCTGGATAACATGACATTTTCCAGTTGCCCCCATAAGTACCAGCCGGTTTCTACGCCGCTGGCTGGAACAAACAGATGCAAATGCCAGCCTTGTTGCGGTTCATCAGCAATACCAAGCCATCGGCTAAAACGCGGAATCTCCGGCGCAGCTTGCGTCACCAGCAAACAGCGCCCGACCTGACTGGCCGGAATATAAAAATCCTGCGTTCCCAGGCGAATGCGTACCGCAGCCAGATTAATGGGAGGCGTCATACCCGCTGGTCTCCTGATAGCGATCAAAAACCAGATTCAGATCGAGCAGCGTAAACCAGGTTTCCGCCACGTTCACGACCCCAACCGCAATGGTTTGTAGCGCCGGAGGCAGTGAATCCCCCGGCAAGTGAATCTGGCTTTCGACAACATCCAGCACATCAATAAGCTTGTCGATCAAAATACCGCTTTGCATTTTCTCTGAGCAGCCAATCAGAATCGTGCGTTTACCTGCCGCGTTAGCCGCAGGTTTGTCGATCAGGCTGTCCAGTCTCATCACCGACTCCACTCGCCCACGATAGTTGATGACACCTTCGAGCATCGGCGCACAGCAGGGAACCCAGGAAATAGGCCGTTCCGCAAGGATCTCTTTTATCTGTGCCCCGTAGAATGCAAAGTTATTACCCGCCAGTTGAAATAGCACCAGCGTACGCTGCGGCTCATCAACGCTTTCACACTCCGGTTTTTCACCATGATTCAACGCGAGAATTTGTTCCAGCTGTTGGCTCATCTCTTCTCCTTTTACTCGGCAATGCGGAAGGTATTACGGCCATTCTGCTTCGCGGCATATAGCGCCTGATCGGCACGTTCACGTAGCGTTTCAAGCCTGTCGCCAAACTGCCACTGTGCGATACCCGCGCTGAAGGTACTGTGAAAACTGGCATCATTAACGGAAAATGCGACCTGCTCGTAATCCTTACGCAAGCGCTCAACCACCCGTGCAGCCTTCTCACTCGTAGTGTTAGGCATAATGATGACAAACTCCTCCCCGCCGTAGCGACCCACGATGTCGGTACTGCGTAAGCGATGGGAAAACAGCTGTGAAATGCCGACAATGACCTGGTCGCCAACCGCATGGCCGTAGGTATCGTTGATGCTTTTAAAGCGATCCAGATCGACCATTACCAGACAAAACGGGTGACCGCTGTAGCTCGACTCGGCAATCGCACTTTTGAGAAAATGTGTGGTTGTCGAGTGGTTGTATAACCCACTCAGGCTGTCCTGCGACATGCGGGCGCGCAGGGTTCGCATTCTTTCCGCTCGGATCGAGACGGCACGGATAAGCTCTTCTGGATTCGCCTGCTTAAGAATAAAATCCTCAGCGCCGATGCTCATCGCACCAAGCTGCTCACTCTTGTTCGTCTCGCTGGAGAGATAGGCGATAGGCAGGCCAATATGCTGCGGGATTTGGCGGATAAGCTTAGTCAGCTCCGCCCCGCTAAATTCCGGCATGTGGTAATCCATCAGCACCAGATCGATGGGGTGGGCATTCAGCACATGCAGTAAATACTGTGGTTTTTCCAGTACATGCACTTCCATTCCGGCGATACGCAGCATTTCCGCGTTGTATTGCGCCACCGCCGGCTCGTCATCGATCAGCAGCACCTGATAGGGTTTTTTCAGCGACGGCTGGGTTAAGCGATGCAGTTCCTGTACTAAATCCGTAATCGAGGCTGGTTTGACGTAGTAGCCATCACACCCGGATTTAATGGCGTTGATCCGCGCTTTAAAATCGCTGTGGCAGGAGAGAAACAGTACCGGGAAAGCGGTGCCGACTTTCTGCTTGAGGTCCGACATTGTCAGCGGGCCACCGTAGGCGTTATCCGGAAAGCTGACATCCATAATCACCACCGAAGGCGGCTGAGAAAGCACCGCCTGGGTAAAATCCTGCGTGTTAGCAAACACATGGCAGGTAAAACCGAAACAGCGTAGTTGCGTGGCGAGCAACTCAACCTGGTCAATGTCATCATCGCACAGGTAGATTGGCTTATCGGCCCGACGAGCGTATCCCTCTTCTGCGCGCGGGGAAGAGATCGGTAATTTGAAGTCCGTATCGCTGATACGGTGTTCAAGATTCAACTGCTCCTGGGTCAGGGTATACAGCCACCGAATAATGCGCCGCATTTCATCGTAATGAATCTTACTTTGATCCACTTCCAGCTCCGCGAGCAAACTCTCCCCTTCTGCGGCTGCGTTCGCCAGAGGCGTAAAACCAAAAGAACCGGCAGACCCGTGAATGCTGTGCAGCAGTATGTGCAGTTGTTTACGGCAAGACTCGCTGGGCTCTGCAACCAGTTGAACGAGTAATCTTTCCGACTGGGCCAACATGTCGGGGATGCGGCGTAAAAATCCCTGTCGCAGACGCGCTATTTTTTCCTGCGCGGCAGCCATCGCTAAGTGCTTATTTTCTTGTTTCATCGTACGTGTAGACTTATTCAGTAACCGCAGATGGTTGCAGTAGCGCATTCACTGCAGCCCCCAGATTTTCCGCCAGGTTCTCATCTTTTTTCACCCAACGGTCATACGGAACGTCGCTGCCCGTGACCTCATTTGCGCTCAGCAAAATGAAGGGCTTAGACCACTCCTGTGCGCGTAATAGCGCCAGTAAATCTAAACCGCTAATCTCCGGCATATGCAGATCGCTGATCACCAGGTCGATATTGTTATCCGAGTCCAGGCACGCTAAGGCGGAGATGGCACTTTCCACGATCACCACATCGTAGCCATCCATTTCTAAAAAAACGGATGCCAGTTCAGCTGCAAAAAGATCATCATCAACTAATAAAATTCGCATCTTCTCTCTCGATTTTGCGCTATCAGCACAAAAGCATTTTTAATGTTTTAATCAGGCTGTCCTGCTCGAAGTCGCCTTTGGCAATATAAGCATCCGCCCCCACCTGAATGCCACGTCGCCGGTCTTCTTCCTTCGCGCGGGAGGTCACGATGATAATGGGCGTGTGCTGATAGTTTTTCTCTCCACGCAGCGATTTGGTGAAGGTGAAACCATCCATAAACGGCATTTCGACATCCGTCAGCACAGCATCAAACTGGGTCAATTTCGCTTTTTGTAGACCCGATAACCCATCTTCTGCCAGCGTGACCTGATAGCCATGCGCTTCCAGCACGTTCTTTTCAATCTCGCGGGTATTGAGTGAGTCATCGACCACCAGCACGTGCCAGGCATCTTGCGCGACACTGACTGGCTGCACAGGAGTGCTGGTTTGCCGTGATTGTTGCGCCATCGCCATCAGCGCCGGGACCTGCAGAATACTGACCAGTTGGTTATCAGGGGTCTGTACCATCCCGGACACCAGCGATTGCTGCTGCATATGCTTCGGCAACGGCTTGATCATCATCTTGCGTTCATCGAGCAGCTTATCAACGCGTAGTGCCATTTTGCTGTACTGGTTCTGCACCACGATTAATCGTTGCCCTGCCGGTGGGGCACTGCTTTGACGATCGTGAATACCTAGCAGAGCACCGGCACAAATCACCGGAATAAACTCGTTATGCAAAATGATGGCGGGTCGCCCGGCAATGTCGTTAATCCCTTCGGGGGTGCATTCCACCACCTCAACCACATACTGAGCGGCCAGTCCGAACAGGTGGCCCTGTTCTTCAAATTGCAGGATACGCATCATTGCCAGCGAAACGGGCAGACGCAGGCTAAAGCACGTCCCGACCCCCTGCCGGCTATGTACCTGCAAATCCCCCTGCAGGTCGGTGACCACCGTTTTGCGCACAACATCAAGGCCTACGCCACGCCCGGAAAGCTCTGAGACAATTTTGCTGGTGGAAAAACCGGGATGGAAAATCAGCTCATTACACTCTTGTTCAGAGAGCTGTCCGGCCATTGATGCCGGAACCAAACCTTTGCTGACCGCTTTTGCGCTGATCGCCTCATAGTTCAGGCCGCGCCCGTCATCTTCGACGCGCAGTAGTATTCCGCTTCCATCCTGTTGCGTACTGATGGTGATGGTGCCGCGCGTCGATTTTCCCAGCGCCAGCCGCTCATCAATTTCACCAATACCGTGATCGACCGCGTTACGCAGCAAGTGCGTCAGCGGCTCCGATAACCGGTCAATAAGCTGTCGGTCGATTTCCACTTCGCCCCCTACAAAGCGGCAAACGACCTGTTTGTTCAGCGTGGAGGCCAGTTCGCTGACCTGCAGTGAAATCGGCTCAAATAGGGTGGACAGCGGCAGCATACGGATCCGCGCCGCCACGTCGTACAGTTCATACATCTGCAAATGTTGAACCTGAACGCTCTCTTTCAGTTGAGCGCTGAAATCATGGATCTGCTGACGCAACTGTTCTGCGCTAAGCCCTAACAACCGGGGCACCAGTTGGCTCAGGTTTTGTATCTGCTGTTCCAGGCGATCATGGCCTGCAAGCACTTCCCCGAGAATGTCGATCAGGTCGTCAAGTTTATTCAGCTTTACCCGTACTGAATCAGCCTGTTTTATACCTGAATCCACAGCGATCGTCGGCACGGGTGCCGGAGTCGCTGTCGGAGGAAGCGGTTTTTCCGCAGGTCCCGCCGCCTCGACAACCAATGTAACAGCCTCCCCGCGGCTGGCGCTGGCAAGGCGTTCACATAAACTCGCATCTGCCGGGGGGAGTTGATTATCTCCGTCACTGACAAAAAGCTGGGTGAGTTGACCGGAAAGATACTCCACGGACTCATGGATCAGATTGCCAAGCGCCCTGTCAGGCGTCAGTTTCTTATCCCGCAGTTCGCTAAGAACGTCCTCAAGGTGGTGCGTGACATCAGCAATGCTTTGCAGTTTCAGCATCCTCGCGCCCCCCTTCAGAGTATGCGCGGCCCGAAACATTTCCCCAATCCATACGTCAGTATGTTCATCAGCGGAGAGCAAAAACGCGCCCTCGCTGATCGTCTGCAAATGACCTCTCCCTTCATCAATAAAACGCAGAACGAATTTTTTCAGATCGATAGCCATAATCGTTCTTTTTACCCGTTTTGATGGGCGAATTGCGCCAGTTGATGTTCACAAAGAAAACGAAACGTATTGCCAGGAAATACCATGGGCAAACGCAGACGACAAACCGTTGAAGGATTGTTCATTTCGTCGTTAAGTAATTGCATCACCACGCGATATGTACGCTGAGCGGGCTGGCGAAGCTCGCTTTGCCGATACATTTCAGCCAGATAATAGTGTGCAGGCCAGTAGCCGGGTTCCTGATAGACCACCTGTTTAAACCAGGCGATGGCCTGCTGCGTTTGGTGTTGCCACATCATCGCCAGACCGAGCAGCATTTTTGCTTCTGCCGACCATTCATCCTGCGCGAGGATCTTTTGCGCATTTCCGGCCGTCTGGGAAAACTCTCGTTGCTCCAGTGCAATCACGCCCTGAATCAGCAGCGCATCCTGGTTGCGGGGATCGTTGCGTAATACGCAGGCAATACACGCTTCAGCTTCGGAAAAACACTTCTCATCAAGGCAGGCACGGGCCTTTTTCAACCAGTCATCACATTGCTGCGCCGTGGGTGCGGGAGGTTCACACACCACGGGGGCGCGAGGAAGCGGGACGCGTACCGCGACGCGGGGTAGCGGAGCGACTTTAGGGGCTTCTCGATGATGGCAGAAATAAAAAATGCCCTCTTCTTGCTCAAGCTTCAGAATATCGAAATTGTTGGCCAGCGTTTCCGCGTTGCCAAAGAACAAGGCTCCCTGCGGCTGCAGCATCTTAAGCAGGTTGCCATGCAGTTCGCGGCGTGTCGGCGTATCGAAATAGATAGACACGTTACGCAGCAAAATAATGTCAACTTCAGGCAGTAACTGCTCTTTGATAATGTTGGTGCGATGAAATGAGACTTTCTCGCGGATTTCATCATGCAGACGGAACAGATTCCCCGTCCGGGTAAAATAGCGCTGCTGAATCAGCGGATCGACACCACGAAACGAGTAGCTGGAATAACAGGCATTTCTGGCTTTTGCCAGAATCACCGGGTCAATATCACAACCGTAGATTTCAACCTGCTGCGCCATCCCGTTCTGGTACTTTTCATGCAGCTTGATTGCCAGCGAGTAGGCCTCTTCACCGGATGAACATCCCGCGCTCAGAATACGCACCGGGCCGCTACGCTGTTGCAGAAGGCGGGGCACCCATTTGTCGCAGATGAGATCCAGCGTGTCGCTTTCACGAAAAAAATACGTTTCGTTAATTGTAATCAGCGTAACAAAGCTATCAAACTCATCCTGAGAGATGCGCAACCGTTCATAGTATTCATAGTAATTGCTGATTCCCAGCTCGGCCATACGTCGACTCAGCGCCGATTCCAGCAACGCTTCCATCGCATTATCAAAGTGCAAACCCACCCGGTCTTTGATCAACCGGGCATAATCGGGGAGATTGGGTATCATGGCAATTTACTCTCAACATGCCCGTGAAAAGCCATCGAAAGCAGAACCTTCGCAAGGTCATCCAACGGGATTGTGCGATGGATAAGCTGTTTGTCGATTGCGTTCTTATTCATACCGAAAACAACAGAGCTTTCTTCATCCTGCGCCAGCGTCCTTCCTCCCCGCCGGAAAATCAGTTCAATACCACGACAGCCATCGCTGCCCATTCCCGTCATAATCAGCCCAACGGCTTTTTCACGAAAGACTTCAGCAACCGACTCCAGCAGCAGATTACAGCTGGGGTGATACACATCACTTTCCTGTCTCGGGATCGCGGCCAGCCGTTGGTTTGTTTTGACGATCAGATGCTGTTCAGGCGGCAGTATGTACACATACCCTGCTTCCACACGATCGTCTTCCTGCGCCAGTCGAACCTTCAGTTCAGTCACGCTGTCCAGCCAGTGCACCATGTTTTTGGCAAAACCGTCGGCAATGTGTTGTGCAATCAACACCGGGCACGGGAACGTACCGGGCAACGCCTGCAATAGCCTGCTCAGCGCCTGTGGCCCGCCGGTAGAACAGGCTATCGCCAGCACAAAAGGCCAGTCCTCTGGTGTCTTTTCGGCATCCATTGCCGGGTGAGTTCCCGGTACGCGTTGCTTTGTGGGATAGCGTAATCCCTTGATATGACGAATCACTTTTACACCAACCAGCAATTCTACTTTGCGATGCAGCACTTCACTCGACAACGGAGCGCCACTGCTGTGGTGCAATACCGCCAGCGCACCGCGGGAAATGAAATCATCATCCCACTGGTTTTCAGGGAAATAGCGCAGAACAAGAATTGGGATAGCGCTGGTCGCCATAATGGTTTCAACGATCTCAACGTTATCTGCCGTCGACGTATCCAGCGTCAGGATCAACAGGTCAGGCATCAACTGTTGTAACAGTCGAATCGCCTGCCTGCGGTGGGCTGCTTGCCCCACAACCCTTATATGCGAGTGCTCCTCCAGTTTTCTGACCAGCTCGTTGCGCGACACGCTGCCCAGATCGTGGATCAGCACCCGAATGTTGCCGCTATTCATGTCAGGCATCCATATCCGTCAAAGTAAATGACGTCGAAGCCTCTTTCAGCGCTTTCGACAGCTGCGTCATATCCTGACTCACGATCAAAATGTCTTTGATGGATTGCGACGTGTAATTACTGGCGACAACAATTTCACGCAGCGCCATAACCACTTGATTACTCGCCGTTTTCTGCTGCTGTGTTGACAGGGAGATTTGCAGCGCCGCCGTGGACGTTTGCTCCGCGGTGACAACAATGTCGTTCAGATGCTCGGCGCTCACTTTACAGGCCCTGGCGCCCGCTTTGATGCTCTCCCCGCCTTTTTCCGCATTCAGCACCAGACGATTGATGGCGTTTTGGATCTCGCTGATCTTGTTCTCGATCTCAACCGTTGATTCCGTCACGGAATCGGCCAGACGACGGATCTCCGCCGCCACGACCGAGAAGCGTTTCCCGGCTTCTCCGGCACTGGCCGCTTCCAGCGCTGCGTTAAAAGCAATCAATTTGGTTTGATCGGCAACGCTGTTAATGATCACCATCACGCGGCTGATTTCCGTCGACTTATTGCCCAGCATCATAATTTCACGCATGTTTTGCTGGTTATCGGTATCAATATCCGTCATACGCATCAGCAATTGCGACATCGACTCAGAACCTTTATTGCAATCTTCGAGCGTCTGGTTGGCAATATCCACAACCGCCCGCGAGTGCTCCGCGATCTGTGTGGAAGAGGCGGACAACTCCTCCATCGTTGAGGTGATTTCCGCAACCGATGATGAGGTTTCTACGCTGGTAGATGCCTGACCATCGACCGCTTCCGTAATATGCATCGACGCCTGATGTACCGAGTTGGCGTGAGAAACCATATCCCCCACCAGTGAGTGCAAACGCTGGCGCATCTTCTCTACCGCGCCAAGTAGCTCGCCAATCTCATCATGATGGTCGATTGGAACCTCTACCGTTAAGTCACCTTCAGCAATGGTCTGCGCAATACCCAGTACGCGGTTTAGACGGCGTGAAATCAGGAAGCGGCTGGCCACCGCAATCAGCAGTAAAATGACGGGCAGCAGGAAAGCGGTGAACAGCAGCAGGCCATTACGGACCAGGTTGCTGCTCCTGGCGACATCATCAACATTGCTGGTTGTCGAGATAACCCAATTGATCCCGTCAACATATTCATAGACAGCGACTTTCGTTTTGGGCGCAGTGCCATAGCCACTCACCCAATCGTAGTAGGTAATACCGTTTTTATGCTCGAGGATATCGGCAAACAGCTTGTATCCATTGGCATCGGTGATATTGATCGCCTGCTGATTACTGAGCGACGGGTGCACCAGCATACGCCCAGGTTCAAATCCGGCATCCAGTACATACGCATAGCCATCTTTCCCAATACGCACATTCAGCAAGCGCTGAATGATCGGTTGCAGACTCTGTTTAACATCGAATCCTACCGCAACGGCTCCCACCACCTGACCATACTTATCGGCAATCGGCTCGTAGTGGCTAATAAACTGTTTTCCAAACAGCGTGACCACACCAGAAAACGGTTTGTTTTTCAGAAGAAGCGGCAATGCCGGATTATCACGGCCCAATGCCGTTGCCGTCGCCGTGTTGCCAGAGTTTGCTAACAGCGTACTGCTGACGCGAACAAACTGCTCGCCTTCCAGTACAAAAGTACTGGCAAATACGCTGGTTAATTCGGTGAAATGCGAGTTGGTCGTAGGGCTACTTAGAACCGCTTTTAATTCAGCTGCATCCATAGAATGCAGTGGTTTATTGGCAACATTCTGATAGTTGTTAATATAAACATTGCTGTAATGTTCCGCGTCCCGGGTCACCCTCTGGAATTCATTAGAGATGCTGTTATGGAAAATACGCGTATTGGTCTTGATCATTTCCAGCGCATTGGCTTGCAGCTCTTTCGACAGATAAGACGACAATATAAACGAAGCACCAATCAGCAACGTCGCAATGCAGATAACCAGAATCATACCGAGCTTCATTGCCACGCCGGGATGGATATTGTGTAGCCAGGATATTATTCGTGCACCGGACCCCTCAGAGGACGCCACAGCCGACCGTTCTTTCACTTTAATAACATCACTCATGATTTTTGTTCTCTACCTGAGAAGAAATTACGCTTGTTGGTCATAATTAAATTTGCACACGCTATTCCAGCATGAGCAGCGGCGTTGGCTTACCTATGTGATACCCTTGCAACCACCCCACCCCCATTTGCTCAAGGCACGCCTGAATGCTGGCGTTCTCAACAAACTCGGCGACAACCTGCATATTTTTCATTGCAGCGACGCGACAGAATGATTCAACGATGTAGTAGCTGATTTCACTTTCCGTGATCCGGCGAATAAAAGATCCATCGATTTTCAAAATGTCCGCTTCGATGTTCATCAAACGCGCATAGCTCGCAAACCCGGTACCAAAATCATCAATTGCAACCCGGCACCCCAGTTGACGAATTAAATGCAGCGCTTCTACAGTTTGTTCTTTGTCTGACAGCGTATCCGCCTCGGTTATTTCAAAAATAACGCGCTGCGGATCCACACCGTAATCCTGCAATAGCTGGGTGATCTTCGAGACAATATTTGAGCGACACACCGTGACAGGAGTCAGGTTAATGGAGAAGCATCGTTGGGGGCGATCGGACATCGCTTTGAAGGTATTTTCGATTACCCATAAATCAATATCCGGAGCTAACCCCGCTTCATGCGCCACTGGCAGGAAACTGTTTGGAGGAATAAATTCGCCTTTATCATTGAGCATCCGGATCAGGATTTCATGATAAAGCGCCTCCCCCCGGGTACTGACGATCGGCTGGGCCATCAGTACAAACGCATTGTTATCCAGCGCGTTTTGCAGCGCGGTACGAATATCTGTTTTATCGGCAATATGGTCACCAAGGATCCGGCTATGCTGGGCTTCAAGGTTTTCGGGTCTGCCGTTGGTTAGCGACAAACCCGCAACCATGGCAAGCTTGCCAACCAGTTGATAGATATCATCGCTGATATCGTTAATCAGGCAGTAGCCCAGACCACTGCGAAAACCCAACCGTTGGTTATTGTGAAAGAGGCGAAAACCGTTAGCGGCATGGTACAAATCGCATAGCCGCTCATAGGAACCATCTTCAAGGCGGATCAGCAGATCATAACCTGCGTGGTAATAGACTTTCTCGCTTTCAACCAAATACCGCTGGAGATGATCGGCCAGAATCTTTTGATAGTGCGCGCGAAAATGAAAACCATAGCGGCGAGAAAAAAGCTCCAGCTCGGGGATCTGAATCAGACAGACTGTCGCGTTCTTCGTCGTAAACAGCTCGGTCTTCAGCGCGCGTAAATTTGCCATCCCCGTCATGGGATCGGTCAACCCCAACAGCAACGCCTGGTTAAACCGCTGCCGGGTAAATTTGGCCAATGCCCCCATAATCACGATAGTCAGTGAAAAGACAAAGATCAGCGTAGAAACCAGCGCCTGATGCAGCATGAAGTTAACATCGTTGGCGATGTAACTTTCGTTATGTTTACCCAGGATAATCAGGACCACAGCCCATACGGGCATGGTGAACATATGGCCAATTTTTATCGCGCCCCACAGCATGAGCGGGAACAGAAGAATCAGACTATAGAACGAGAAAAAGATGTTTGGGTTGTGCGGCGACGTTAAACAGAACATCAGGCCTAGCAGCAGCACGCACCAGGCAATCACGCCGTATGAACTCACATTACCTTTGCACTGCCCGACGACCGACTTAGCAAACGTAAACAAGTAAGACGGGCGGCGAGTGATACGGAATATCTTGTAGAAGAACGGGATCCCGGTCAGGCAACCGTTGACGATCCCTTGAACACGCACCAGCATTTCCAGACTCATCACCGGGTAATTGGCGACATCGGGGCGGTAAGCGTGGATCACGAATACAGCGAAGAGCTTGCCGAATACTAAGTACAGCAGAATGTTGTAACCACACAGCCAGACAATACGATTGAGGCTAATTTTGACCCGGCCAAAGCTACTTGAGCTGCGTCTGCCCGTCACTTTCCGGTATATCGCATAGCTTAAGGTCGATGCCAGAATCAGGCACAGCGCATCCAGGTGTTCATTTTGCGGACCGAGAGCAAACATAAGAACAAGAAACAGGAGAAACCCTGGCAGAACCCGGAAACCAAACAGGACAAGTGCGCCCGAAAAAACGGCCAGCTTAAGATCGTAAACTGTTAAAATATTATTATTGAAAATACAGTGTCCGTTAAGATATTGTGCCAACGGATAAAAAAGACTGGGTAAAAAAAGAGGCAGGCACCATTCTCGAATGCTTTTCGCAGTGATTGTATTTATTATCGCGTCCAAAACAATTTATCCGCTACACACTATACCAATAGGACTTTAATCCAGACTCTAATGTCGCAAACAGTTCCTTTTGGGTCAGCCGATTAACCGTAGCAAAATTGTCAACATTGACCGCGCACTGAGAACATAAAGTAATGATCTATGAGGAAGCGCGTATTTTATTCACATCAAGTCAGGAAATAAACACCCGCATATAGATAAAAATGGACATTTTGCAGATAAAAAGACAACTTCTTGCGTCAAGATAAAAACAACAACCATCTGATCTACAACACAAAAACAAACATCCATGATAATTACTCTACGAATCTTACGGAAGGCAAAAACACATTCTCCGGCACCGTTAATGTCAACTTTAATAC
>NZ_JANEWL010000121.1:0-12474 GCF_028069815.1 Citrobacter sp. Awk 2 | reverse complement strand
GAATTATTTTTTATAAATTAAACTATTTTTGTACGCTGCATATGGAAGAGGTTATGAGAGGAAAAATACCCAAAACGGAGTTGCTGGTAACTTTTGAAGTGGTTGCGCGTCACGAAAGTTATACCCGGGCAGCTGAAGAGCTGGCTTTAACACAAAGTGCTGTTTTCCGCCAGGTGAATGCGCTAGAGGATTTTCTTAATACAGCGCTATTTAATCATGCCAAAAAGCGCATTTTTTTAAATGCGGCAGGCAAACACTATTTAACTATCGTTAAAGAGACACTGAACAAGCTTGAACGAGACACGACGACGATCATGACATGGCAGCCGACCGTACAAGTGATCGAACTGGCGGTTAACCCGACGTTCAGTACGCACTGGCTGATCCCAAACCTGCGTGAGTTCAATAAACTCAATCCTGATATTATCGTTAATATTCATTCTCTGGCGAATATTGGTGATTTTCTTAACCGGGAATATGACGCAGCGATCATGCGGGAAGATTTTTACTCTCCGTGGTCGGGGGTAGAGTATCTGTTCGAAGAGGAAATTCTGCCCGTGTGCAGTCGTTGCCTGCTTGCCGAACCGGACCGGAAGCTGTCCGTCGATGAACTGCTGAACGAATACCCGCTTTTGCATCAAAGCACCCGCATCAAAGGCTGGCAGGAATGGTTTGCGCTGTCCGATGTCAGCAGTCCGCTGGTGAATAAAGGTCCGCGATTTGATCTCTTGTCGATGCTGATTGCGGCGGTACGCTCCAACCTTGGTGTCGCATTGCTACCCCGTTTTGCCATTCAGCACGATCTGGATAGTGGGGATATGGTGATTCCTTGCGATGTTCCAATGCGTACTGGGAATCGATTTATCATGACGTGGCGGGAGGAGAAATCAGAGTCCCTGCATTTGGAGATCTTCCGCAACTGGTTGCTAAATAAATCCGTGGTGTCGGCTGCCTGATAGCGGCTTGCGCCTTATCAGGCCTACAGGTTTCAGTGTTCACCATAGGCCCGATAAGCATCGCGGCATTGGGCAAATCGCCGGATGCGGCGTAAACGCCTTATCCGGCAAAGGAGCGATTACCAGTCGATACCTTGCTGTGCCTGAATGCCGCTATCAAAAGCGTGTTTAACCGGGCGAAGCTCGCTGACCGTATCGGCAAGTTCAAGTAACAGCGCATGGCAACCGCGCCCGGTGACTATCACACTCTGGTCGGCAGGGCGATTTTCGATGGCGCTGATAACCTCCTGAGTATCCAGATAGTGATAAGCCAACATATAAGTGAGTTCGTCCAGTACGACCAGATCATAATGCGCATCGGCTAGCATGCGCTTACTTTCCTGCCACACTGCCGTGGCCGCCTCGATATCGGCTTCCCGGTTCTGGGTTTCCCAGGTAAAACCGGTACCCATAATATGAAACTCCACGCCGAGAGGGTGCAGCGTGTTGTACTCGCCATTATCCCACTGGCCTTTAATAAACTGCGCGACGCCAACGGTTTTTCCGTGACCAACCGCGCGCGTAGCCGTGCCGAAGGCTGCGGTGGATTTCCCTTTACCATTGCCGGTGAAGACAATCAGAATCCCTTTTTTCTCGGTTGCTGCCGCCACGCGGGTATCGACCTGCGTTTTTAGCTTCTGCTGACGCTGACGATGTCGGTCATTGTTGGCTCGCGCTTCCATGATAGCTCCTTAATGCCCCGCCGGGCAGGTTGCGCAGCGATGCTGCTGCTCAAACTGACTGAAGAAGTTATTGCCTTTGTCATCCACTAAGACGAAGGCCGGCATATTTTTAACTTCCATCATCCAGACCGCTTCCATGCCCAGTTCGGGATACTCAAGGCAGTGCAGGCTCTTCACATATTGCTGTGCCAGCAGAGCCGCTGCGCCGCCGATGCTGCCGAGGCTAAATCCACCGTGTTTGTGGCAGGCATCAGTAACCTGCTGGCTGCGGTTACCCTTGGTGAGCATAATGAGGCTGCCGCCTTGTGCCTGGAAAGCATCGACATACCCATCCATACGCCCGCCGGTGGTCGGACCCATTGATCCACAGGCCTGATTTTCCGGGGTTTTGGCGGGACCTGCGTAATAAACGATATGCTTTTTCATGTATTCCGGCATCGGTTCGCCGTTATCCAGACGCGCTTTAATGTTTGCGTGGGCGATATCGCGAGCGACAACAATCGGGCCGCTGAGCGACAGGCGGGTACCAATGGGCAGAGCTGACAAATCATTAAGAATGTCACGCAACGGGCGATCGAGGTTGAGCTGTACCGTCTGGGCGGTGTTTTCAACGCGGTGAGAGTCGGGAATAAACTTACCTGGGTTATGTTCGAGTTTCTCCAGCCAGATACCGTGTTTATTAATTTTAGCCTTGATGTTGCGGTCAGCCGAGCAGGAGAGCGCCATGGCGATAGGGCAGGAGCCACCGTGGCGCGGCAGACGAATAACACGAATGTCGTGGGCAAAGTATTTGCCACCAAACTGCGCGCCGATGCCAAATTCGCGGCTGGCATTGAGCAGTTCGGCTTCCAGTGCTGTATCGCGGAATGCCTGGCCCAGTTCATTCCCGCTGGTGGGCAGGTTATCGTAATATTTGGTCGATGCCAGCTTCGCAACTTTTAGCGACTGATCGGCAGATAATCCGCCAACCACAAAGGCGATGTGGTACGGCGGACAAGCGGCAGTGCCCAGCGATTTCATTTTTTCGATCAGGAAAGCCGTCAATTTCTCCGGCTGCAGAATAGATTTGGTTTCCTGGAACAACGCGGCTTTGTTAGCAGAGCCACCACCTTTGTTGACGAACAGGAAACGGTATTCGCTACCCAGCGTCGCGCTGATGTCGATTTGTGCAGGCAGGTTGGTCTGGGTATTGACCTCGTTATACATGTCCAGCGGGGCATTTTGTGAATAGCGCAGGTTACTTTCCGTAAAGGTGGTATATACACCCTTGCTTAATGCTTCGGCATCATCGCCACCGGTCCAGACCTGCTGGCCTTTGCTGGCGACAATGGTGGCGGTACCGGTGTCCTGGCAGTTTGGTAGTACGCCTTTGGCTGAGACTTCGGCATTGCGCAGCAGCTGTAATGCGACATACTTGTCATTACTGCTGGCCTGTGGATCGTGCAAAATGCTGGCAATCTGTTTCAAATGTCCGGCGCGCAGGAAAAATGAGGCCTCATAAAATGCCTGCTGTGCTAACAAGGTTAACGCTTCCGGCGCAACCTTAATAACTTCCTCTCCGTCTAACTCCGTCACAGTAATGTGTTGATTACTGAGCAATTCATATTCGGTATTATCTTTACTCTGAACAAAGAGTTCCTGCCAGACAAATGGTTTAGACATGTTTACTTCTCACCTCTTCATTTTTGCCGGATGACGGCGTAAATAAATGTGCTAATCGTAGGCCGGATAAGCGAAGCGCCATCCGGCATAGAGTTATTTTGCTAAAAAGACATTGGCTTTGGTCTCGTCAGCGACATATTCGATAGTTTTCTGGGCACGAACGCTGTTACCGGCTTCGTCCAACGGCGGAGAATAGACGGCAATCGCATATTTGCCGGGCACTACCGCAACCATTCCGCCGCCAACGCCGCTTTTCGCCGGAATACCGACGCTGTACAGCCATTTGCCGCTGCCGTCGTACAGCCCGGCAATTGCCATTTCAGCCAGCACCTGTGGCACATAGCGTTCATTCAGCAACTGCTTACCGTTGAAGGGCGACTTGCCTTTGTTCGCGAGTACGGCACCCATTTTGGCCAGTTGCTCAACGGTGATGTCCACTGAGCACTGGCGGGTATATATTTCGACCGCTTCCTCTGTGTTGCCGTAGAAACTGTTATAGGACTCCATCAGCTTCGCCAGTGCCTGGTTGTGCTGATTGGTTTCCATCTCGGATTTGAATACCGGTTCGTTGACCGTCAGTGAGGCATCCGCCCAGACATTCAGGTTGTCGAGGATTTTGTTCCAGCGATCGGTTTTGTCTTTGGCCTCAATCAGGCTGACGGTGCTCATTGCACCTGCATTCACCAGCGGGTTTTCCGGCGCGCCTTTGGTCAGTTCAACGGCTAAGCCTGAGTTGAATGGCATGCCGGTGGCATTGGCTCCGAGTTTATCCAGAACCACCTGCGGACCATGCTGTTCCATGGCGAGCGCCATGGTGAAGACTTTACTCAGGGATTCCATCGGGAAGGGCTTTTTAACATCACCCACCTGGTAGATTTTTCCGTCTACTGTGGCAATGGTGATGGCAAAATTATTGGGACTGTAGCTCGCCAGGGCAGGGATATAGTCGGCGACTTTTCCATCATTGTTACTTTTGTATTTCTGATGTGCCTGCTCTATTAGCTTTGCGTAGTCCGGCGTGGTTTGCGCGAATGAGGCAGAGCTAAACAAGACGCTGAAAGCAAAGAGACTCACGCCGATAATTGTTTTGTTCATTGTGCGTTCCTGTTGATGTTGTTGGGAAAACTATCCTGTAGGCCGGATAAGGCGTTCACGCCGCCATCCGGCGTTAACACGGTATAATTGCCGGATGGCAACGCTGGCGCGTTTTATCCGGCCTACGATTAGTCGTCCTTCTGCTATCAGGACAACGCGACCTCTGTTTCGGTAACCGGGCGGTCTTGCTCCGGTGTTTTGACTGGCGCAGTGCCGCGGCAGCCTGAACCAAAGTGTTCACCTTCCCAGCGACCTACAATGGCAGCACCCATGGCATTACTCATGACGTTAGTGGCGGAACGCCCCATATCGAGGAACGGATCGACGCCCATCAGCAGGATCAGACCGGCTTCCGGAATGTTGAACTGGTTCAGCGTAGCGGCAATAACCACCATGGATGCACGTGGCACACCCGCCATCCCTTTTGAGGTCAGCATCAGGATCAGCAGCATGGTGATTTGCTCGCCCATGCTCAGCTCAATGTTGCACGCCTGGGCAATAAAGACGGTGGCAAAGGAGCAATAGGCCATGGAACCGACGAGGTTAAAGGAGTAACCAATCGGCAAAACGAAGCTGGCAATTTTTGACGATACGCCGAATTTTTCCAGCTTATCCAGCGTGCCAGGGAAGGCCGCTTCAGAACTGGACGTGGTAAAGGCCAACAGCGCCGGTTCGAAGATTGATTTGGTGAGACGGCTGATGCAAGGACCAACAATGAGTGTCGACAGGCCAATCAGAATTGCCCACAGCATACCCAGTGTCAGGTAGAACTCGCCCATAAAGATACCGGCACTGACCATTACACCCAGACCACGCTCGGCAATCAGACCGGAAATAGCCGCGAAAACGGTCAATGGGGCAAACAGCATGACGTAACCAGTCAGCTTCAGCATGACGTGTACCAGCGAATCCAGAACCTTAACGATAGGCTCGGCTTTTTCACCGATGGCGGCCAGGCTGCAACCGAGGAAAATGGAGAACACCACGATCTGCAGGATTTCGTTACGCGCCATCGCGTCAACGATACTGGTTGGTACGGCATGTGAGATAAAGACTTTCAGCGTGAACGGCTCTGACTTAACAGCGGCAACAGCGCCTGCGTCATGAGCAACAAAGTTGATGCCTGCGCCCGGCTGGAAGATATTAACGATAACCAGACCCAATGCGATCGACAGCAGTGAGGCACAAATAAACAGGAAAAAGGTTTTAGAAAATATACGACCCAGCGTTTTGGCATCGCCCATCTTGGCAATACCGACAACCAGAGTTGAAATAACCAATGGTGCAATAATCATCTTCACCATACGTAAGAATATAGTGGTGAAAATGGAAATATCCTGTGCATATGATTTTGCTGTTTCAGCCGCGGCCATATTATTAATGGCCACCCCGGCAATCATGCCGAGTATCAGGCCTAATATGATCATCTTCGTTAAACTAATTTTCTTCATGTGTACTCCATCGGATAAAGGCTGGTAATTGGAATTATGTAGGGTGGCGTGTGCCTGAGCCCGGACAGCAGCTCAGACGCACGCCTGTTGTGACCAACCGCATGAATATTCGAAGCACTGTGATACCGCTGAACTCTGTGCTCCAATGGCTGTTATTGTGTTTTTTTGTTACAGATCGAATTCAATACTTAATAATGGTGCGTGTTGCTGCGCGCCATAAACATCATTGTCACCGACATTGCCGGAAATAATATCGCGCGGCATGACAATTTTTACTGCGTTAGCGGGATCAAACCAGACAATATTGTGAATAAAATCAGGTTCAACATTATATAACCCAGCAATAAGTTGCGGAGTTAATTGCTCCGAACGCTTTACCCGCTGATAGTCTTCCCGGGTTTTAAACAAAATATCTAAAACCAGTTCGTACGGTCCGGCATTTTTGGAGCGAATGACCTGCGCCAGTGAACAAATTGATTGTTTCATGCCTGAACTCCTTCTGGCGTCACCTGCTCAATGTGGAAATCAAACCGCAGTGCATCGCTAGCTTCAATCAGGTGATAGATCGAGAACTCATACACCGGCCCACTCTGAATATCAGATGGCGAGAATGGGAAAGCGAGGTTGCCCGCGGTCGCAATACGATTTTCATAGCCGTAGTGCAGTAGGGTAGAGCGCACCAGCGAGCAAACGCTGTTGGCGATATCCTGCGTTGGCGCGACGACGTCCAGTAAAATCCCCAGTTCATGACCGGCGGTTTTCATCGGTTCATGATTACCCATCACGCCATTCTTACCGTAAAGGTGGAACGTTATGCGGATACTGTCATCATTCAGTGAGAGGTTACGTGCCACGCTTGCCTGTACTTCTTCGAGAATGGTGTCGATACCGGCAATCATTATCGGGTCGCGCGTCCCAGCGATAGTCAGGCAGCGGAAGCCAACCTGACGTGCGCCTTCCAGTTTCAGTGCATACGGCGTTTCTTCATGACGCGAACCGCTGACATACACTTCACCTTCGTTAACTGCGGTGAAAGTACATGCCTTCAGATTCAGTACGCCGCCTGGTCCCGGCAGGAAGTACGGGTCGGACTTCTCGTACAAGGTATGCGCCGCAGCGGAGGTTTCGGTGAACTTACGCTTTGGATTGAACGCTTTCAGCGTAAAGCCGTTGTCGTCGATGATCCCCATTGCGCAATCCGAGCCGGAGCCAGGGGTTGCTGCAATGGCAGCACACTCAAGGATCTTACCGCAGTGCAGCGCCAGACCTTCATCAAAGCCTTGCATAATCGGCAGCGCCGCGAAGCAGGCTGGATCGTAAGCGCGTCCGCCCAGAACAACCTGTGCACCCGCTTTCAGTGCACGCTGGAAAGGTTCGACCCCCATCTGCGCGACGATGTAGGTGCTGTCTTCGATGGCTTCGTGCGTTAACTCAGGCACGAAATCCAGCGCGGTGATTTTGCCGTTATCCAGCGCCTGGTGAACCACGTCTTTATCAACATCAGACGGAATCAGCGCCATGGAGAAAGACAGTTTTTCTTCCTGGGCAATCTCATGGATTATCTGGCGGCACCACTCCAGATGCGGAGCAGCACCGGAACCACCGGCGGTGCCGATAACCACAGGGATGTTGTTCTTAACGCCCGCCACGATCATATAGCGCAGATCGCGTTTTACCCCAGCCCTGTCAGTGAAGGGTTTACCTGCCCCCAGGTAGTGGGGGCCAGGATCGGAGGAACCTGCGTCAACAGCAATAAGATCCGGTGACTCTTCCATGGCTTTACGAAAACTCTCTTCCGGGAAGCCATAACCCAGGATAGCCGTAGGCGATAAGATCTTAAATGTGCGTGCCATCTCTTAATCCTTAGTTTGCAACAGCGCGATGGTGCGGTTCATTTCGTTAAACACGATGTTGAGACCTTCATCGAATCCCATACCCGGTTTTACCAGCATGCGCATTGGGCGTGCGGCCAGTGCGACGTGGACACAGGTGCGAGCACTGATCTCGGTTTCGTTACAGGTACCACCCTGATAGGCTTCCATGGCGTGTTTGTTGCAATACAGCACCGCATCAACGATGTTGTGAATACCGCCCAGGTCCGGGGTTTTGATCTGCACCATGTGGCAGCTGCCCGCGTCGGTGAAGTCCACGATGTCCTGGTAGGTGTTACACCATTCATCAGCCACGATTTTCACGCCGGAGCCCAGACGGGTCAGCTCTTTGGTGATGGCGGTCAACATGCGGATCTGATCCGGTTTGTTGCCGGCATCAACCGGACCTTCAATGTACAGCGGCAGGCCCTGCGCTTCGGCTTCCAGGCTGGCGATGTATTCGGCGCAGCGCACCGGGTCCATATCAAAAATCAGGCCGATCGTGCCGTACACATCGATATGCAGCGTCGGGTGATAACGCTCGCTGGTGCGCAGGCTTAAGATACGGTCAGACAGCCAACGCACATACTCACGCAGTTTTTCGCCTTTAAAGCCCAGCTTCTCTTCAACGTTATTGATCAGCGCATGCGGCAGGACATCCACACCTTTGAGGATCATTTTGTCGACGGCGATATAGCGGTCGTCACCACTCTGACCAAATAATGGAATGGCTTCTGGTACGCACGGCAGTTGCCACTCGTCGCATACCACTTCAGTTTTCAGACGACCGGTGGCCAGTGCCGCCGCGTCAAGCAGTGCCTGAGACAGACCATAACGAACGGCGGTATGCAGCAGGTGGCCGTCAATACGCAGTTGGTCAAAGAAACGGGCATTCGGCAGGAATGCATCAACGTCACGACCTTCCAGCAGCGGTTTGATGTGATCGTTGAGGAATGGAATGAAGTTCTCAGCCAGGAACAGCGGATCACGGCCGCCGGCACCTGAATATTGCACCGCAGCGCAATCACCCACTGCGACCGCGCCGTTTTCCAGAACCAGCTGGACGGATACGCATTCACCAGCCTGACGCACGGAGGTAAAGCCTGGCGTTACCGGATCGCCGGTATAGATAAAGCCGTCATGACCTGCGCCGTTTTTGATGGCCTGCTGATCGTCAAAATAAAATGAGGAGTAGCCAGCGGTGAAAAGGGCCTGTTTGATTTTCATTATGGTCTTCCTATTAATTTACTGTGGGATACGGCGTTGATGTCATCAATGACCATCTGGAAAGAAGGTTTGCGACCTTCAAAATGTGCGCGCTCTGAGACGTAGTCGTGGTGCAGCGCGAGAATGTCTTTCGGCAGTGGAACTGCACCGGCTTCGAGAATACGGATAGCACCTGTGTTATCGCGCACCGGCAGAATTTTGCCTGCGTTGCAAGCGGCTGGGGCGAAGGGGACATCCAGAACACCAGCTTCAAAAGCCAGTACCGTACCGCGTGCAATGTCGCCATTACCCAGCTCGAAGACTTTTTTCAGTACTGCGCGGACTTCACTCTTAATCAGTTCGACTTCCTGTTCCACGGCAGCGCACTGTGGGAATTTCTGGTCGCTAACCATGTTAAGCATCTGGCGTGACGCTTTAAGACCCTGAGCGTTAGCCGCGGCGGTTGGGATGCCGAAGGCTTCATGCGGGCTCTTGGTAATGACTTTTGTGGCACCGGACATGCCAGCAACCGCAGCGCCCCAGGCGATAACGGAGAAGGCTTTCGCTTCATCTTCCGGGAACCCGCCCATCCACTGGTGGAATACGGTACTCAACTCATAATCATCGAAACCGTGGTTATGGAAGTATTCGTGGGACAGTTCACGCAGCGCCTGAATGGCGGCGATATCCTGCGTCAAACTACCGACCTGGCCGTAACCGACGGTAATGGACTTCACGCCTTGTTCCAGTGCCAGCAGACCTTCGATAATCGCCACCGAGTGGGACATAAACGGCGGGATCAGGGTGCCAGTCAACGGACCAAACGGTTCACGGTTGATGCGAATCCCATTTTCTTCGTACAGTCCCATCAGGCGATCGCAGTACTGCCAGTCACGAATGGATTTTTCCAGCGTGACGCGTTTGGCATAAGGGATGTTGTAGGAGATACCGCCCCCTTCGTAGCTGGTAAAGCCACTGGCCATGGCGATTTCTGCCAGCAGACGTGCATCTGGCGTACCGTGGCGGACCTGGATTGGTTTTTCCAGCGACTCAGTCATACGGCGGCAGGCAGCAACCCCATGATTGACGACGGGTAAACCATTCAGTTTGGAGGTGCCCGCCTCGATAGATTTTTGGATCCCGACAGCCGCTTCTTCATAGCGGTTCAGACGGGTATAGGCATCGATTGTACTTGGCAGGAGGTCACATTCTTCCTGCAATGTTTTAAGCAGCTCAATGTGCTCATCCATGAGTGCGACGCCCGCACGCGGTTGGCTCAGCGTTTTACCTTCCTGGTCGGCCTTCAACAGCGCGAGGGAGAAGCGTTTTGAATCTGGAATTGATTGCTGGTACTTCACGCCATCTTCGAAGTTCTCAACGTCTTTGCCGGTTTCCCAGGTTTGCAATACCTGATGCCTTTCGGTCATGAATTCGTCGTGGGTCAATTTTTTATTTCGAAGTTCCATTCGTAGCTGCCTTTAGTTTTGTAGGGTTAAACACTGAATGCTGGTGCGAGCAGCGGCTTGCGGGTACAGCCTGGCGACGTTTGCCAGTAGAGGGAGCAGGCCATATGAATCGCGGTAATACTCAAACTGATTCGGTAACAGAATTCTTTTACCCTGGTCGTCCAACTCCCGGTATTTGAGCCAGTTATGAATATCGAACTGGCTGGCGCGAGAGAGCCACCCACCTGAACCGACAACTTTCCGTACGGTGGTGAGATCGCGACCCATCTGTAAATCCACGTTACCGACGCAGGTGCAAACCTGCTTCTTAGTGCCCGCGTGGCGCTCAGCGGCATAGCCCACGCACAAACCGGCTAACAGAGTGTCGAAATATTTCTCTTCCTCGTTGACCGGCAGGTAGTCCGGCTGCCCAACCAGATGGCGCAGGTAGCGATAAAACGCCTCCTCACGTTGTGGCTGTTGGGCAAAAACAACTTTCACCATATCCTGCGTGCTTTCTCCCACCACGACGGCGGAAACGCGCATGCCCAAATCACCTTCAACGGTACGTTTGACGAAAGGTTCAGGGACACCATGCAGGACAGTATCGGGGGAGAGGGTATTCGCGCTGGCTGAATAGACATCCGTGGTGGCGCCACCCATATCGATCAGCATGAATTCCTTCCATGCGCTGTCGTAATCGCTAATTGCTTTTACCAGTTCATACACCGTCCACGGCGTCGGCATGGGGTCTTCGCCTGTTTCACCCACGATGACGTCAAGACCTTTACCTTTTACGATGCGTGACAAGAACACATCGCAAATGGCCTGACGAGCGGCAAACGGATTCGGGTGATCGAGATCCGGCAGGATGTTGTCTACCGTGGTCAGATCTTTGTGACCCAGAATCGTTTGTATTTCGTCCTGAATATCACGGTTTCCGGCATAGATGATGGCGCAATCAAGCTTCGAATCCGCCAGTGCACGCGCATTGGCCAATCCATAGCTTTCTTCACCGCCATCTGTACCCCCTGTAAACAACAGGATATCTGGCGGTACGGATTCCAGCTCCTGGATGTCATGACGGTTCAGCTTGTACGAATAATATTGCGCGATTTTCGCTCCTGCCGAGTGAGCGGTAACTTTCGCCGATTCCAGCGTAATGGAAGGCACCAGCCCCATTGCTGCAACGGCGAGTCCACCTTTGGCTGAGGAGGAGTACTTCAACTGCACTTCACCACTTTTCAGTAACGGGCGAGCATCGGCAACATTCAGCACCTGATTCAGGCTGGCAAAAAAACCGTCTGCCAGATGATGTGTGGTGGTTGGGGTCAGGACATGATTGACCAGCGTTAACACCTCTCCTTCCTGTGCGAAGAGGGCTGCCTTGGTCCATGTCGAGCCGATATCGACAGAAACTGTTTGCATCAGATGGCCTCTTCCAGGCAACGCTGTTCGAGGCCATTGTGTTGGTGAATATCGTTAGTGATAAGCGAGCAGACATCTTCCAGGTCGTGGCTGGGGGCGAAAACGCGGTTGAAGCCCATTTCTTTAAACTTCACTTCGACATCGGCAAAATCGTGTTTGCCCACGACAAGGTTACCGCCGACATACAGCAGAATGTCGCCCAGGCCGCGTTCAATGCAGCGCTCACGCAAGCCGAGGCAGTCAATGTCGCCGTGGCCGTAGATGGAGGACACCACGATGGCATCGGCGCCTGTTTCAATTGCGGCATCAATATATTCATCCTGGCTCACCATCACCCCGAGGTTGATTACGTGAAAATCATGAGCAGTAAAAACGCGATCCAGAACTTTATTGCCTACTGCATGGCAGTCAGCACCGATGACGCCAATAACAAGTGTAGATTTCTTCATGGGTAATCCTCTGTAGGGCTGATGGTCAATAAGTAAAAAATATTTCTAATATTTAGAACATGGATTGTGACAACCTCTTAATAGGCTTGGAGTTTCTGTGGAAGCGAAAAAGGAAGCAATTGATCTATTTTCAAAATATCCTGCACAAAACGATTGTTATATTGTCTTTTTATAAAAACGCATTTAAAT
>NZ_JANEWL010000120.1:0-12884 GCF_028069815.1 Citrobacter sp. Awk 2 | reverse complement strand
GTTTTTACGTATCAATAAATGACAAAAGATAGTTAAAAACTTAAGTTTTAATCAACTGTTCGACATGGAATCCACTATGGTAATTAGGCGCCAGGGGTGGATGCTGATCTCGCGTTTTTGTCTGTCATCAGACCGGGGCCGAGACATATCTTAAATATGGAAATAAGGGTTTTAGAATGAACTTTGGATTAGCAAAGGACAACAAGTTTGAGATCATCGCTATCCTTCGTGAAGAACTGCATAAGAAGACGAAGCTGGAAGTTTTATGTGAAAACACCAGTGTCATCACGCAGTTAGAAAGGATCGATTTCGAACGCTTTGTGGTCACCGGCCATGAAGACATCATTCCTGAAAAGATCCAATACTTTATCCTGCACAGTGACAGCGGGATTATAAAATTTAGCGCCAGATTTGAAGCAACCCCATCAACAGGTGCTGAGGCAGGATTATCCTACCTCATCCCGGATATGATTTTCTTTGCCCAACAGCGACAGAATCAGCGGTTTTCTTTTCTGAATGGGTTCGATTTTTTCTGTTTTGGTCGTTACAAAAACGGAGAGAACTACTCACTTAAGATTAAAAACATCTCTCAGGGTGGCTGTGCGTTAATCGCTAAAGATGTTAATGCCCGTTTTCTTTACAAGGATGCAGTGATTAAAAATGCTGCTCTGGATTTTGATATGTTCGGCAGTTTTCAGCTTGATTTAAAAGTCATTGATGTCGTCGCGATCAACGAATTTGATGAGGATAATCAGTTGTATTCCTGTCATCAGGTTTCTTGCGAGTTCGATTTTAAGAACCGTCGTGAAGAGGCTGAAGTTGAGAAAACCATTATTAAATTTTTAATGAGTAATAAAATTAGAAGCTTATAAGGAGCGGTGAACAGGATGTTGATGTGTGGCAGTGATAATTTTGTGGGCAACGGTATGTTTGCCTACCTGACAAGCAAACATGTGCCGATAAAAACATTCCAGTTTGAGGATATGTTGCAGCAGTCGTCATTATGCCAGCATCAGACAATGGTTTTTAATATCATTAACAATGAACAGCCGTGTTCCGCCATTGTGCAGTTTTTGAATAAAAACCGGTTCAAGTTTTATAATAGCGTCGTCGTCATCGTCGCTGATAGTTTGGTGGCGAAATTATGTGTTGAATTATTATACGTTGAAAAAACGATAGTATTGACTGAGAAATCCTCATTACGTGATTTTTCTCAGTTGGCAACGTTATCGGTCGGGAAATGGAATCCCCGACTGTATCGTTCGCAGAAAAGATTGACGGAAAGAGAACAACAAATCCTCAGTCTATTTGTAAGTGGTTATTCTGCCAAGGAAATTTCTGAGCTGGTTAGTCTGAACTATAAGACTATTCAGGCGCATAAAATGAGAGTTGTCGCCAAGCTGGGACTGGCTAATACCTCTGATCTGAATAAACTGATTGTCAGATTTACTCACAGCATGTCTTTTTTACCCTAACCTGGCTATTCTTTTCTGATGTAGCGCACTTAACAGCAGGTACAACTCGGGAGTGATTTTGACTGGTTTTTAATTTATATGATTTGTAGAGGGAGAGGGGGAATGTTTAATTCCGATGAGGTGCTCACCGCGCTTGAAAAGGCATTGAATACCAGTCAGCTTTATATGGTTTATCAGCCTATTTTTAATTTACATACCGAGTGTATTAGCGGGTTTGAAGCATTAATGCGGTGGAACAGTCCTCAGATGGGTATGATTTCTCCTGATGTGTTTATCACGTTACTGGAAGACAGTGGCAATATATTTTCAATTGAAGATATGGTTGCCAGCCCACCGTGGAATGTTGCGAGCGCCTGGCCTGAACCTCTTGTATTATCAGTAAATATTTCTGCGCTTGAATTCTGTGATCCTCTTTTACCTCAACGAATAAGACAAAACCTGGCCGCTTCCGGCCTTCCGGTTCATCGATGCCAGATTGAAGTAACGGAAACATCGCCGCTGTGTGACAGTCAAATAGCGGCGAAAAATATGACGGAACTGAAGGCAATAGGGGTCAAATTAGCGCTCGATGATTTTGGTACCGGGCACGCTAATCTTAATTATCTGCTGAAATATCCTTTTGATACCTTAAAAATTGATAAAGAGTTTGTCACCGAAATAGAGCCCGACACTAAATCGACAAGGATTATTGAGGGCATCATTTCTTTAGCGCACAATTTTGGTATTGAAGTCCTGGCCGAAGGGGTCGAAACCCAGTCTCAACTTGATCGCCTGACGCAGATTGGCTGCGACAAAATTCAAGGCTTCTTCATTTCTCCCCCGGTGTTGGCAGAAGAGATCCCTTCACTGTTAGCGCAATATAACCGTTAATCCCTCCTTATTTACGTTTCCCAATCCCTTGATTGTTCCGCGTTGCTGGTAAGTCTGTCAGCCTGATAAGCGTAGCGCATCAGGCGGCCCTGAACGGCAAAAAAAAGCCCCCTGTGAACAGGGGGCTTGCGAGGTTATGCCTGCTTAAAACGATTTCTTAAAGCCAATAGACGCATTGACCGGGGCTTCAACCTGCGATTTATTGCTGCCGTTGCTGAACTGTGTCCCCAGTTCGCCGTAGACCTGCAGATTACGATCGATAGACCACGACAGACCCGCTGCAACCTCGGTGCTGGAGTACTGCTGTGAAGATTCCAGTGTGGTGGTGGCGACCGCATTGCTGAAGTGCGTTTTATCTTTGGAACCCAGACCCTGCCAGACGTTTACCCGGCCGTACGGCTGGAACTTGCCATGGTTGGTGTCGTAGTCCGCGACCAGACGCACGCCCAGACGCGCGGTAAATGAATCGGCGGTGTCCATATTCACCCTCGTTTGGGTTACACCATCCAGCGTGCTGTTATCAAAGTCGCTGTACTGATAGATCAACTGGGCCTGCGGTTCAAGGCTCCAGGCGCTGGCACCTAAACGGAATGCTTTACCCACTTCAGTTGAGGCCGTCAGCGTATTGCCTTTGACGGTGTAAGAGCCGTTGTTACCCGATGCCGACAGGCGGGATTTATGGTTCCCGTACTGCAGCACGTTATCGACATACATACCGTCACCAGAGAACCAGGTGGCATAACCGCCAACGTAAAATGCGTTGTCGTCGATGTTGCCGCCTTTGCCGTTGCTGCCCGTTTTACTGCCTTTCACATTGCTGTCGATATCCAGAATGCTGGTGTACATACCGGCTTTCCAGCTTTCATTGGCGTACATATCGACGCCGACCTGAATACCCATGGTATGGGAGCTGGTTTGCGTACCGGCTGCATCATCCAGTTTGGTTTTACCGGAATAACCAATCATTCTCGCCCAGGCGCGATTGTCTTCATCAATACCCGGTTTAACCTCATCACCCATACGTTGGTGCATGTTGCCCAACAGACTGATGTCACCCTGGCGAACGACGCTGGCGAGACCGGAGTACAGCATGGTTTCCGGACGATATTCACTCCTCAGGTACCAGTTTTCGCCCTGACCCTGTGTATTCCCGGCGTGGAGCTGATACTCAAAGGCACCCGCAGCCATACGCTCAGCGACAAGATGGAAGGCATCCCGTGACGTTTGCGCCGTCGTCGTTGCGCCATTGAGCGCCGTGACCACTTCGATACCGTCACCCACGGTCGGTGCGCCGAGCCCGGAACCGTCGACATCCAGCAGCGTGCTTCCGCTGGCTTTACCGCCATCAATAATCAGTCGGTCGGCAATACCTGTGCCGCCGGCATTCTGCCGGGCAGCCATGTTGATAGTGCCTTGTTCGCCGCTGTAATCCCCTTTTACCGTTAAGGTTGTGCCAGGTTGCTGGCCGATAAGGGATACATCGCCACCGTTGCTCAGCCCGGCGACTGTCTGGTTATAACCCTGGGTATTCAGGGTGGTGCCCGCGACAACATAGTGGTGCGAGGCGGCACTCAGGGTGTTGGTATCACCGGCTTGCAATACCCCGCTGGTGATGAGTGTTGCACCGCTGTAGCTGTTTTGACCTTGCAGCTCCGTCGTACCATTACCGGTCTGATGCAGCTGGCCTGCACCACTGATGTTCCCGCTTAACGCTAGCGTATCGGCGCGATTAACGTTGAGCACGCCGTTATCAACGATGTCCCCTTCAATGCTACCTATCGTACCGCCGGTACCGAGCTGCAATACACCTTGTTCGATGGTGGTACCGCCGGTATAGGTGTTATCCAGTGTCAGCGTCAGTGAACCTTTACCGGTTTTGGTCAGTTGACCGTTACCTTCGACTTCCGTCAGCAGGGATACATCATGTCCGTTGGTGTCGAATGTCCCACCACCAGATTCCAGCGTAACCTGACGTGCGGTATCAAACGCTTCACCATACTTCAGCGTACCGCCGTTGAAGGTGATTCCGGTCTCTGCTGCGCCGAGGTTGGTATCGCCTGCAACCTGAAGCGTCCCTGAGGTGATAGTCGTACCGCCGCTGTAGGTGTTGTTGCCTGTCAGGATCAAGGTACCGAGGTCGCCTTTATTCAGACCACCGGTACCGCGGATCACGCTATCAATGGTTGCGGTGTAGTTGATACCATCGACCGTGCCATCGCCGACGCGAATTAAGGTATTGGCGGTATCGGTAGTGATGGCTTCACCGCCTACACGATAACCGTCGGTGGCGAATTGTGCGCCACTGATGATCACGTCGCCTTTGCTGTTATCGACGGTCACATTACCGGCTTCCCCCTGGAAGACGGCAAATGCGGCATCGGTAAACGGTGCGTTCAGCGCGCCTTCTGGCGTAGACTCATCCGTCGTCCAGTTGTCGTTCCCCTGGCTTGACTGCCAGATACCATCACCGCCGTTGATGACGCCGTTATTTTTCAGCTCGCCATTTTCACCACCGGTACCATCCCAGAAGCGCAGCGTCAGCCCGGCATGGTTGACCAGGTTGACCTGATTTTTCACCGACGTCTGCACGTACAGGCTGTCAGCCGCTTCCGGCGCGTTAGCAATATCCATCACATTGTTAGTCAATGTGCCGGTGTAGTTAATGACGCGATAGACGCCAACGTCAAAGCTACCGCCCGGTGAGGTTTCAATGTTGAGCTTACCGTCGAGCGTCAGATCGCCATTCACGTCAATCAAGTCGTTGAAAGCACCGCCCGGGGTATAAGCCTGTCCAAACTGATAATCCAGTTGGGCGTTATCGCTGAGCGTCAGAGAACCGGTAGTCAGTTTACCCACGCTATTGATGGCGGCACCGGCAGTAATGTGGCCGTTATCCTGCACATCAACCGCGCCGCCGATAATACCGTTTCCGCCGAGGGTGGCACCCGATTTCACTGTGACCTGTCCGGTAGAAGCAGATTGATTGCCGTTGACCAGCAACACACCCTCATTGACATCCGTGATACCGGTGTAGGTGTTGTCGCCTGTCAGGATTAACGTACCGTTACCCACTTTCACCAGGCTGCCGTCGTTGCCGCTGATAATGCCGCTGATGGTGTCAGGCTCCGGAAGCACCAGATTCCCCAGCGACAATTCTTTATTGCCCAGTTCGACATTACCCGCACCGGACAATGAACCGATGGAAGTCGCGCTGTTGACTGCGCTGACATCTACCAGACCGCCTGCAAGGTTTTCCACGCGAGTATTTTCTGCCATCGCCTCATCGGCCATGGTCATCAGCCCACTGTTGGTCACAATGGCATTCCCGCCGCTGGCATTGTCTTCCAGCGCCAGTGTGCTGTCTTTCGCCACGCTGACCGTCGCGTCACCGGCTGTTGCGTTGTTTGAGAGTACGGCTTTGGCTTTACCTGTCAGATTCAGTTTGGCACTGGCGGCGGTGACGGTATCTGCCAGCGTTAACAGGCTGTCGGCAATGTTCATGGTCAATGATTGCAGACGGGTATCTGCGCCGCTGACGTTAAGCGTTGCCCCATTATTAACCGTGATGGTGCTGCTCTCGTTGCTGCCGAATACCCCTGTTTTGCTGGCATTGACCGTCACATTGTTGCTATTACCGGTACCGGCAATTTCTGTGTCGCCTTTGTAGCTGTTGGCACGGTCGAGCGTCAGAGTACTGCCCGCATCGCTTGAGCTACTGGTGACTTTCAGTTTGCCATCACCGGTAATCTCGCCGGTCGGCGTGAAGTGGTGCGAATTGAGATCGAATACGGCCGCATTAGCATTGGCGCCCAGCTCAATGGTGCGATTGCTGGTCAAGTCCGCGCCCATTTGCAGCGTGGAGGCGTTGTTAATCGCCAAATCGGTGCCGCTCTGGCCGAGGTTGCTGTCAGAGGAGATCTGCAACGTACCGCCATCAATTCGCGTGCCGCCGCGATATGTGTTATCCCCGCTTAGGATCAGACGGCCGAGGTCGGTTTTCACCAGTGTCAGTTTGTCGTTGGTGCTGGCTTCACGAAGGATTGACTCAATGGTTGCCGTAAAGTTTTGTCCCGCACCACCGGCGCCTACGCGCAGCAACAGTTCACCGGTTCCCGGTGTCTGCCCCGCATGGGTGGCATTTTCTGTGGTGGCCCAGGCGTTAAGTGCATCGCCTTTTACGACGTAACCATCGGCATCAAACTGCGCACCAGAGAAGTTGACGTCACCTGCAGCGTTATCCACGGTAACAGTGCCACCCTGGGTGGTGAACACGGCGAAGGATTTCTGCGCCCACGGGGCGTTGCCCTCGCCGGTCGCTGTCGTCCAGTTGTTGTCACCCTGAGCACCGATCGCCATCCATTTACCATCGCCACCGTCAATCTTGCTGTTGCCTTCGATGCCCGTTAAGCCGTGGTTCTGGCTGGTGGTTGCGCCATCCCAGAATTGCAGGGTCACGCCATTGGCATTTACCAGGTTGACCTGTTTGTCGATAGAGGTCTGGACAAAAATGTTGCTCTTATCCTGAGTGTCCGGTACCGCACCTAACTCCAGCGTCTGGTTATTCAGCGTACCGCCGTAGTTATAAATACGGTACACACCAGGACCGAAATTCCCGCCCGATGACGTGGTGACATCCAGTGTCCCGTCCAGTTGCAGATCGCCTTTGACGTTGATCAGGTCATTCAGACTACCGCCCGGTGTGTAGGCCTGGCCCAGCTCGAAGGCGGACGTCGTTTTGCTGCCAAGCTGCAGATTACCGTTAATGGATAACGTACCCGCACCGCCGTCACCAGCGCTAATCGTTGTGGCATCGTTCATCAACACGTTGCCGCCGATAATGCCATTACCACCCAGAGTGGATGTGCCGCTGACGGTGGTTGCGCCACGTGCCGCGCTTTGATCGCCATTCACCAACAGCGTGCCGTGGGTGACCGTTGTGTCGCCGGTATAGATGTTGTTGCCGGCCAGACGGGTAATGCCGCCACCTATTTGCTGCAGTGCACCGGTACCGGAAATAACGCCGTTCAGCAGGACGTCGTTGGCGCGATTAATTACCAGTATGCCGTTATCGATGATGTCAGAAACGTCGCTGACTTCACCCGTATTTCCGCCGGAACCTAACTGCAACGTACCTGTTTGCTCAATGGTGGTAGAGCCTTTGTAGCTGTTGTTGGCGGTAAATACCGTGGTACCGCCTGCCGCACGTTCGAACTTCCCGTCGCCGCTGATAGTACCGTTATAGATTTGCGCTGCGGTGTTATCACCCTGGGTATCAAAGATGACCCGGCTGTCTGGGCCTTGAGTCGTCACATCGTAATCAGCAATCGTTGCCGCGGTGCTGGTGGATTCACCGTGATCGCCTGTACGCAGCGTTGCACCGCCGGTAACGGCAATGGTTTGGCTGGCCAGTTCCAGACGGTCGACAATACGCATATCCGCCTTTTGACCGCTAATCGTCAGTGAATCCCACCCCGTGCCGATGTTGGTGCCGGTGGTCAGGTTATCGCCGCTCAGGCTGCCAATTTTTGCACTGAGGCCGTGTGTATCGGTGAAGGTGAGGGCGTTGCCGCTACCTGCTTTCGTAGTGATGTGGCGGGTCTCATTCAGTTCAACGTCGCCAATATTGGCTTTATTGTTACCGCTGGCCCCCGCGAAATTCACTTCGCCCGCAAAAGAGCCACTACGCCAGTTAAAGGTATCAGTGCCTTCACCCGTGTTGATCACGCCACTGGTCGTGCCTTTACTGATATCAATCGTGTCATTGCCCTTGCCCGATTCGATAGCCACCGCTGTGTCGGTCAGGGCCTGAAGGGTACCGGTGTTGGTAATGGTTTTATTACTGTCGCCGCTGGCGTCAATCACTGGAGCCGTGGTGCTGGCTGAGACAATTTTTCCGCTGTTGGTCAACGCGCTGACGTTTTTCGCGATGATGGCAGAGCCACCGGCGGCGTTTCGCACATTGATATCGGCACTGGTAGTGACTTTACCGTTTGTGTTGGCGCGAATACCGCTGCCTTCGCTATTCAGTACCTCAATGGTATAGCCTTTACCGATGGCCAGGTTACCCGTTGTCGCGCTCCCGTCGTGCTGCTCAAAAGCGAAGCCGGTACCTTTACCATTGACGTTCAGGATGTTATCAAGCCCATCTTTCATGTTCAGGGCAACGCTGGTGCGGATCCCCGCGCCGTCGTTGGCATCGATGGTCACATTTTGCAGAGTGATATTAGTGTTGTTCGCATCGTTTTGAATGCCTGCGCCCGTGCCATCAGCACGGATCTTCACATGCTGCGCTGACAGGTCGCCGGCTTTATCTGCCAGACGAATGCCATCGGCGGTGCCGTTGGTGGTAATGCTGTCGCCACTAATGCCGTTAATCTGCAGGCTGGCCCCTTCCGTCAGCAATACGCCAGCGGTGCCATCATCAACCTTAACCTGGCCCAGTTGATTAATTTGCGCACTGGCACCCGACGCGCGAACGCCGATACCGTTGCTGACATGCAGAGCGGAGGCGGATTTATTGGTCAGACTCCCGCCTTGTTGAACGTCCACGCCGATACTATCGACGCTGGCAAGATTGATACTCGATTCGCTATCGAGGATCAGGTTACCCAGATTTCTCGCTATATAGGCAATCACTTCATTGCCACTGGCTTCAGAGGTGATCTTCGCGTTTGAGGTAAGCGTCGTGCTGGTGGCATTGTCCTGATTGCGACCATTGAGCTGATGCGCCTGGCCATCAACCACCCCGGCAACGGTACGTTCACCGGTTAAATTAATGGTGGTTTTGTCGCTGATATTACCGCTGGCGCCGCCTTCGATGACCAGCGCTGCGGAATCGCTACCCTGCACGGTAAATGTGGCTTCACCAGTATCGACTTTACTGCCTGCGCCGGTAGCGAGAACGCCAACAGAGTTTTTGCCGCTTAAGGTGAGATCAAGGTTAGATTGGGTCGGGCTCTGCGGATCGTTGGGGTCGCCGGACAACAATGCACCATTGGCAATACGGAAAATGGTGGTACGTTCTTTACCGTTGTCATTCATCACCGCCTGACCAATATTGGCGGTAGCGCCTTCCCCATACAGATAATAGCCAATCTGATCGGTGTTGTTGAACACCGGGCTGCTCAGGTTGTCGACGTTAGCAATGGCGTTATCACGTACGTGCACGCCGATATTCCCGACCTTGTCCAATATGATGTTGGAATAGACGTTGACTGTCGCCTGTCCGTTGGTGCCACCTTCAGCCCAGACTGCATAGTTACGATCGTTGATGCCACCCGTACCATCTACGATAATGGAACCTGTATCGCTGGTGGTCACTGCGGCGTTCTTTTTGTTGGCGCTGACGTGGATCCCCACGTTATTCGTGCCGTTGACGTTAATCTTGCCGTCGTTTCTGATTTGCTGATTATTTTCCGCGCCGCTGTCACGCACGGAGATACCGTAGTTCTTGCTGTTTCCCGCATCCCCATTACCGTTGATGACGATGTTGCCCGTATTCAGTACGTTGCCGGTTGCGTTGCCGATCAAAATTCCTGCCGCGTTACGGACACCGGTGCCCAAGGTGATGAGACCGTTGTTAATAACCTCTTGGGTGCTTTTGGTCATAATCCCGGCGCTCAGGCTGGCACCACCGGGCATGATGACATCCTGGGTCAGGTTACTTGCGTCACGCCCCAGGTAAATAGCGGCATCGGCACTGTTGGTAAAGGTCGCATTTCCCGCAACTTCCACGCCAAAGGCGGTGCCGTCACCGTAAGACGCACCGTTTTTACGTCCGTCGACGACGTTAATATTGCCGTTATTGACGCCTTTTGCCTCGCCGGACAACTGCATACCAATGGCCAGCGTCAGCGAAGCATCCGGGACATCTTTGCTCCAGGGATCGGCGGCAGATGCGGTGCCGAAGTTATCGGTGGTGATCGCCTGATTGATGGTGCCTTCGTTGGTGACAACACTGGTACCTTGTCCCTGCATACCGAATGCGCCGTAGCTGTTGACGTTTTGATTACCGTCTTTATCAATGAACAGACCTGAGTTGATAGTCCCGTGGTTGGTTGCCTCGGCGTTTAGCGCCAACATGCCAATCGCCAGGCTTTGCCCACCAGAACTGCGTAGCGCGTTCAGCTCGCCAAGGTTGTTGATAACCCCGCCGTCTATGGCTTTCATGACGCCATTAATACTGCCGTCAACGGCGATTATCGCCCCTTTGTTCAGGGTGCCGGTAGTGCCAGCGCCGTTGGCATAAATGGCATGCAACTCACCGCTCGCGGCAGTGGCGTTGTTGATATGTGACTCGCCATCGGTCCAGACTTTGTAGTCCCAGGTGAGTTCGTCAGACGGCTGACTGGAATGAATTAAGCTATCGATATACCCGGCATACTTTGCTTGTGCTGCTGTAACGGTTGTGACCTCTTTAGCATCCAGCCACAATTGGATTTGGCTGACCTTATCCCCATTGGCATTTTCTGCGGCGTCGTCACTTCTGCCCAACAGGAAGTCGTTAAAATCGGCCAACTCCTGCGTACTGGTAATGGTGAATGTGCGCACCCCGGTTTCGATAACCTTGCCATCTGCGTCATAGCCATAAGTCATCAGCGACACATCATCGCCAAAGACAGAGGTTTGCTTTGAGCCGGTGAACGTTTGTGTGGGGACCACGGGTGCTGCGTTAAATTTTATATAGTTGTCAGACTGCCAGTTTACCTGGCTGTTGGTGCCTTGTGCTTCCAGTAAGGAGGAGTCTTTGGCCAGTAACTCGATGGTATTGGCTTTGTCGCGTACATGGAGCGTGTCATTACCTATATTCAGGTTGGCCGTGGCGCCATGGGTTGCCAGTGCGATACCAAACTGCTTATAGATTTCAGACTTGGTTGCATCATAAGTATTTAAGACGGAATCGCCGACTTGCGATTTAGTAAGAAAACTACTTAACACATTGGTATCAAAGACCTTAATGGTTTCGGATCCGTCCGGGAATGCCGGGTCAACCACCTTGAAGTTTTCGCTTTGAGAAGGCTCAGCCGATTGGTTATACGTCAGGTATTCCGCCAGCTCTTCAGGTTTGGTGATTGTTTTGGCACCCTGGCCTGGGCTGGTGGCCTGCAGCGTGATTTTGCCTGTTCGCAGTAACTCACTGATGGTGGTTGATTCTACAACGCCGCTTTGACCGGGATTAATCGTCGGGATTGCGCCGCTGATATTGAGTTCCTGACTGGCGGTATTATTTTCATATAAGAAGCCGTAGTCGTGGGGAGCCTGATAAACGTCCGCAGAAATACCGTTCTGGAAGTCGTCAGAAATATTTCGCTCGCCCGTCGCGGTAATCTGCGCCGCTGAAGCCATCATCGTAGCGCCACTTAATGCGCTGGCTGCCAGTACCGCAACAGTTTTACGGGAACTGCTTTTCTTCTTACCTCTGGTTAATTCAGAGACGACAACCCAGATACCGAGTGCCGCGTTCCAAATAATGCTGTAAACCTTATTCATATATAACCCTCGTCTACATTCCTGTTATGTATGTGTTAATACGTTGAGTTGTTGGCTATGGTTGGCACGCGGATGTGCTACCCGGTATGTCGGTTTTCGAAAACAGTGATCCCTTCCGGGCTATGCGGAATTAAAAAACGAGCCGAAAGAAAATCTTTAATAATTAACCGTGATTACTATCCTTAAATAAGTCAGTTACGGCTGGCTATAGTGAGAAATGGTGTACTTGAGCCGGGTATTACTTTTACCCAGCTTTCTGGCAATGTTGCTTTTGTACGCCCCGATTGTTTTTTCACTTTTTTGCGATACGCCGGCGATTTGTGTCAGTGACCACCCCCGGGCTAGCATCATCATCACATTGAATTCGTTGGTCGTTATTTTTATCTGTAGTTCTTTGATATTGCTTAGCTTTTTGTTGTTTGTGATACAGGTGATTGTTTGCAATAGCTGATCAAGGCTGGTGTCCTGATCGAGGAACTGCAGAGCCATTCCGCAAACAGTTTGAAAAATAGAAAAAGTGGCTTCATCGGCTAACACGATGATCGTTGTGGATGGTCGTATAGCCATATTGCGGATAATCCTGGCATATTTTAAAAAATCTGATTTGTCAGGATTAATAATGATGCAATCCGTTTCATGAGATAGCGTTTGGACGGCAGAAAGCGTCTGGGAGGAATGGTACGCGATATCAATATATAATGATGAGCCACGTAGGATTTCTCGCATGCCTAGCCAGGGGTAAATTGAGTCACCCAAAAAAATAGCTTTAGACATAACGATCTCCTTGAAATTTTGGTGCAAGCAGTCGCCTCTTTTTTTAGTTAAAAAAGAGTTTCTCGCGATGCATGAAATGTTAATTAATTCTCGTATGCCCTAAATAATTCCAGTTGCAGGAAGTCCGGGGAGTGAATTCCCAGGCACACAGATACGATGTGGCTGAGGTGAACTAACGCAGCCAACGCATAGGCAACTTGAAATATGACGGGTATATTTCGCTCTTTGCTTTGAACGCATCCTTATTTATTCGGATATCAACAGATATTATCTGTC
>NZ_JANEWL010000012.1:0-75160 GCF_028069815.1 Citrobacter sp. Awk 2 | reverse complement strand
GCGTAATTTAACTTAAGAATATAAAAAATCCTAAAATGCAATAGGAATAAAGTGAAAGAGCATTTATTGCCTTTACTTTTGTTTGCATTTTGTGCTTTTTTGGCAAGAGGCGCACAGCTAAGTTCGGTTTCGTACTTTGGGGGATAGAGTGAAGTTCAGGGATGAAAGAAAGCTGGCATTACTGATTGGGATGTTAGTTTTGCCGTTCACAACGGTTTCTGCCGCACCACTCTCTCCTGCGGATCGTAATACCATTCAGCAGCAACAACAGCAGCTACTTAATGAAAACCAGCGCCAGCGTGAAGAGCTGGAGCGTAGCGTTACGCTGCCCGAAACCATCATGTCGAAAACGCCAGCCCGGACTGAAGGGCCGTGTTTTATGATTTCGCGCATTGATATTGACGGCGCAACGACGTTGTCCGCCGCTGCCTCGGCAAAGCTTACCGCACCGTGGGTGAATCAATGCCTGGATATTCCTCGCCTGACGGAACTGACAAATGCAATTTCCGACTGGTATATCAGCCGAGGTTACATCACCAGTCGTGCCTTTTTAACCGAACAGGATCTCTCCTCTGGGGTGCTGCACATTGCGGTGCTTGAGGGAAAATTGCAGCAAATACGTCTGGAAGGTGTCCCATCGCGCACGCTGAAAATGATCTTTCCGGGGCTGGAAGGAAAGATTCTCAATCTGCGTGACATTGAACAGGGTATGGAGCAGTTGAACCGGATTCGCCAGACGCCGGTGGAAATTGAAATTTTGCCGGGCAGCCAGCAGGGGTTATCAATAGTTAATCTGAGCGCCACGCCTGAATTCCCCGTTAACGGCTCCGTCAGTTTTGATAACAGCGGACAAAAGAGTACCGGTACCGGACAACTGAGCGGGGCATTATTTTTCAATAATATGCTTGGGCTGGCGGATAAATGGTTTATCAGCGGCGGGCGTAGCAGCGATTTTTCCAGCAGTAAAGATGCGCAGAACGTTGCTGCTGGCGTGAGTGTTCCTTACGGCTACGGATTGCTGGATTACAGCTACAGCTGGAGTAACTACCTCAGCACCATTGATAACAATGGCTATTTCTGGCGCTCCACCGGTGACAGCGAAACCCATCGTCTGACCGGCTCCTGGGTTTTGTTTCGCAACGGTGATATCAAAACCGCAGCATCGCTGGGTCTCACGCATCGAATCAATCGTAACAGATTGAATGATGTCCTGCTGGAAACCAGTAGCCGCAAGCTTTCCAGCGTTTCGCTGGGTATCAACCATACGCAAAAAATTGCTTCCGGCGTTGCGACGTTTAACCCCTCATTCACCCAGGGCGTGCCGTGGTTTGGCGCAGAGGATGACAATGATAAACAGGGTGATGTGCCAAAGGCAGAATTTCGCAAGTGGAGCGTCAGCGGCAGTTTTCAGCGCCCGCTGACAGAAAGACTGTGGTGGCTGAGCAGCCTCTATTTTCAATGGTCACCGGACCGCCTTTACGGCAGCGAACGCCTGACGCTGGGCGGTGAAACATCGGTACGTGGCTATAAAGAACAATACATTTCAGGAGATAACGGCGGCTACTGGCGCAACGAAGTGAATTATTCGCTGTTTACGCTGCCGGTGTTGGGACAGATTGGCGCGATAGCGGCATTCGACGGCGGCTGGCTGAAACAAGATAGCGTTGACAGGTATGCTTCCGGCACGTTGTGGGGGGCCGCGCTGGGATTAACCAGCTCAGGGCGCTGGTTCTCCAGTCAGTTTACCGTAGGAACGCCAGTGAATTATCCGGACTGGCTGGCACCGGATCATCTCAATTTGTATTACCGCGTTGCGGTGGCATTTTAAGGAACAAGGACGATGAAAAAGGATCAGGTGCGTTTCTCCCAGCGTTTGCTAAGTGGCATATTGAGTTTCCTGCTGGCTACCCAACCGCTGCTCCCGGCGATGGCTGCCGCCATCACGCCTGAAGGCAATACGCAGTTGGATAAAGCCGCCAATGGTGTTCCGGTGGTGAATATTGCCACGCCGAACCAGTCTGGGATTTCACACAACAAATATAACGACTACAACGTGGGAAAAGAGGGGCTGATCCTCAACAACGCGACCGGGCAATTTACCCAAACCCAGCTCGGCGGCATCGTCCAGAATAACCCGAACCTGCGTCCCGGAAAGGAAGCGTCAGGGATCATCAACGAAGTTACCGGCGCTAACCGTTCGCAGCTACAGGGCTATACCGAAGTCGCGGGGAAAGCCGCCAACGTCATGGTCGCCAACCCCTACGGCATTACCTGTAACGGGTGCGGATTTATCAACACGCCTAACGCCACCCTGACTACCGGTAAACCGGTGCTGGATGCTAACGGTAACCTGCAGTCACTGGATGTGAGCAAAGGCAGCATTACCATTGAAGGCAAAGGGCTGGATGGAAGCCAGAGCGATGCGGTGTCAATTATTGCCCGCGCCACGGAAATTAACGCTGCGCTACACGCCAAAGATTTGAATGTGATCGCTGGGGCGAATCGCGTCGCGGCGAATGGTCAGACGAGCCCGCTGAATGGCGAAGGAGAAGCACCGAAAATCGCGGTAGACACCGGCGCATTAGGTGGGATGTACGCTAACCGTATTCATCTGGTCTCCAGCGAGAAAGGGCTGGGGGTCAATCTCGGGAATCTGAATGCCCGTCAGGGTGATATCACCCTCAATGCTAACGGGAAATTAACGATCGGCAACAGTCTGGCAAACGGTGGTCTTTCCGCCAGTGGCGAAGGCGTCACGTTGACCGGCAACCATAAGACCGCAAGCGGGATGGCCATCAACAGCACCGGGGCGTTAGCGCTACAGGGTGCAAATCTCTCCAGTGGTGCAGGCGTGAGGTTGGGTAGCGATGGCAAGATGACGATCGAGGGTGGCGGGGTTGCCGCAGCTGGCGAGTTGCAGGTGGCGGCTAAACAGGATGTCGCCATTGCCGCAACCACTCTGGTTAGCCAGAAAAACACCTCATTGCACAGTGACGGCTCGCTGACAGTCACCGACGGCAGCCTGACCAGTAAAGAAAAACTGGATGTTGCGGGTACTAATGGGCTGACGCTGACCCGCTCCACGCTAGGGAGTGATGCTGATGTTAGCCTTAACAGTCACGGTAATCTGTCGGCTAAAGGGGGATTGCTCTCTGCAGGTAACGGACTCACGCTGAAGGCGCAGCGCATAGCGCTGGATAACGCCAGTCGGGCCGATGCGAAAGGAGCATTAAGCCTGGCCGGTAGCGAAATGAACAATCAGGGACAGGTCAATGCGGGAGGCGCATTGTCTCTTTCCGGTGACCACCTCGTGAATGGTGGTCAACTGGCGGCAAACGGCAGTCTTGATGCTTCCGCCAGCAGTCTTAGCAACACAGGTCTGATGCAGGGTAACAGCGTATCGGTCCATAGCGGGGCGCTGGATAATAGGGGCACGCTGGCGAGCGGTGGCCTGCTTTCAGTACAGACAACAACGCTGAACCAACAGGGGATCCTGAGCGCGAAAAACGATGCGGATATCCGGGCGGATGCCACGCTGCTAAACGGTGGAAAGTTGCTCTCTGATGGCACTCTAACGGTGCAGGCCGCGTCAGTTGAACAATATGGCGTCCTCTCTGGCAACCGGGGGGTGACAGTCAATGCTGAAAACCTCACCGCCGCGAAAGATTCGCTGATCGCCGGACAACAGAGCATACAGTTAAACGCTGCGCAAAACCTGCACCTGAACGGTCAGGTTAATGCCGCTGGTGCGCTTAACGTGGGCGCAAAGCAGCTGACTACTGGCAAGGACGGTCATCTGCAGAGCGGTCTGGACCTTGCGATTACCGGCAACAGCGTCACGCTGGACGGTGTACAGGCGGCAAAAGGTTCGCTGGACGTAACGGCGGACAGGATCAGTCATGGCGGGAAATCTACCGGGACACGCGTTGGTTTCAGCGCGCAGCAGTCAGTTGATAACCAGGGCGAACTGTTGGCAGACACCCTGACGCTCAGCGCGTCGACGCTGACCCATAGCGGCAGCGCCAGTGCTGAACGCATCTCGATTATTGCACCTGAAATGCTGACCAGCAGCGGCTCTCTGGTAGCCGACACGTTAACTCTCCACAGTCAGCATGTTGTGAACAGCGGCCTGATGCAGGGCAACGCGGCAATGGACCTGCAGATTGATACGTTAGATAACCTTAGCGGCGGCTCGCTCTATGCCCGGCGTTCTCTGGCGCTGGATATACCGTATCTGACCAACCATGGGCTGATTACCACCGACGGTTCATTGCACCTCAATGGTCGTCAGTTAGTTAACGGCGGAGAAATTAACGGCGTTAATCTGCAAAGTGAATATGCGACGGTAAAAAACGAAACCGCGGGGCGCCTGCTGGCGGACACGTCATTATCTGTGAACGGACAGCAGACAGATAACCTCGGACTCATGGCCGCCGATACGCTCGTGCTGAACAGTCAGGACGTGAATAACGACGGCAATGTGCTGTCGGTGGGGGAATTGAGCCTGAAGAATCAGACCCTGCACAACACCGGCTTGCTGCAGGGCGGCACGCTGAATCTGGAAGCAAATACGTGGCAAAACAGCGGTAATGCGTTAGGTGAAACCGGGGTAACGGCGACAATACACGACGCGTTCACTAACCAGGGAAAGGTACTTAGTCAACAAGGTATGACCGTGCATGCCGCCAGTGCGAATAACAGCGGAATGCTGGCGGCGAAGGTGCTGGCATTACACGGCGATCTCAGCAACAGTGGGATCCTGCAGGGGAATCAGGCGCTCGCCTGGGATGGCAATCGCTTCACTAACCTTGCAGGTGGGCAGGTAACCAGCGGTGAAGATCTACAGCTTAGCGGAAAGCGTATCGATAACGATGGCCAACTGGAGGCCCGTACGGCGGCGATTACGCTGGACATCCTGCGGAACGGCGGCAGCATTCAGGCACTGGATAGCCTGAAAATTAAGGCTAGCGGGCGACTGGATAACCAGGGATCGCTGCGCAGTCTGAATCTGTTCGAACTGGCTGCAGCGCAGTTGTTTAACGACAAAACGATTGCAGCAAAATCCCTTAGCATTTCCGCGCCGGAGCTTACGAATAACGGCACTGTGCAGGGTAATTCGGTGCTACAGCTCACCACCCGCAATCTGTTTAATGGTCAGCAGGGACAACTGGTTAGCGGCGCGGGGCTGGATTTAGGCCTCGATACGCTGGAAAACCACGGTCTGCTGCTGACGAATACCGACTTCACGCTGCGCGGCAACACATTAATTAACGCCGGTGATATTCAGGCCGATTCCCTGGACCTGGCGCTGGCAAACTCGGTTGAAAACCAGGGTAACCTGGTGGCGAAGCAGGGGGCGTCGATAAACACCGCCTCTCTGGATAACCGCGGTACGCTGGCGGCGAAAAGTGTCACTCTGGATGGAAAATCCATCCGTAACAGCGGTCTGGTTCAGGGTAATGACAGTACCTCGGTTTCTGCGAATACCTTCACCACGGATGCCACAGGTAAATGGCTGGCCGGTAATGCGCTGTTGGTGCATACCGGTGTGATGGAAAACGCCGGCGTACTGCAGGGCGATGTCCTGACATTCACTGCCGACTCGCTGAATAACAGCGGCGTGCTTAACGGTTTACATGGCCTGGAAGGCAAGCTATCCGGGCGACTTATCAACCCCGGACACATTCAAAGTGGCGGCGCACTGACGCTGACGGCTGATGATATCAACAGCGCCGGGCGTATTGCCGGTGACAGGCTGACACTTGCAGCCTCGACGTTAAACAATACCGGTCTGTGGCAGGGGACAAACGGACTTGCCCTGTCTGGTGAGGTACTTACGACGGGCATAGCGTCCCGTACGCTGAGCGGCGGCGCGTTGACCTTTGATGCCAGCAGTATAACGACGCAAGGAACGCTGCAGGGGCAGCAACTTACGCTGACCGCTGATGACTGGCTGCACAAAGGCTCGCTGATAAGCCTGGGTAATCTGACGGCGACTGTAAACAACGGCCTTACCACGTCAGGCGATGTGATGAGTCATGGCGGAATGTCACTGACCGCGCAGCAGCTTGATAACAGCGGAAAGCTGCTCAGCGAAAGCGACGTAACGCTCGACGGCGCACAGCTTGATAACAGCGGCACGGTACAGGGAAATACCCTGACCCTGCAGCAAAACCGGATCCACAATCAGGGCACGCTGACCGGCCTGCAAAGCCTGACGCTGGAAGCACGTCAGCGTCTGATGGCGCGCATGGCGATGGCTTCACCGCAACAGGAATTGATTAACGCAGCAGGTAGTTCACTACTGACGCAGGGTACGCTGAAACTCACTTCTGGCGATGTGACGAATAATGGCACATGGCAGGGGCAGTCGATTCTGCTCAATGCACAAACGCTGACAAACAATGGGGCAATACACAGCGCCGACGCCCTGCAGCTTACGCTCGCGAATAACCTGACTTCCACAGCGGGCAGCAAAATTACCGCGCTGGGTAACGCGACGCTACAGGCGCTTTCTCTGACTAACTCCGGGCAATGGACGGCGAAAAATCTTACGCTGAAGGGGACAACCCTCGATAACAGTGCGGCAATTAGCGGCGTAAATGCGCTCACGCTTGCCATGAACGGCGCGGTCAGGCAGCAGAAAGCGGGCAGTATGCTGAGCGGCGGCGCGTTGGATCTGACTGCGGCGTCAGTCACCAACGAGGGCAAAATTCAGGGTGCGACGCTGGGCATGACGTCCGGCACATTGACCAACAGCGGACGCCTACAAGGGGATAATGGCGCAACGCTGTCGCTGAGCGGCGATTTGATAAACCAGGCTTCCGGGGAGATTGTCAGCCGTCAGGGGCTGACGCTTTCTACGCCAGTGCTGTCCAACTACGGTTTAATGCAGGGCGGTGGAGAGACCCATCTTAACACCACAACTCGCGCGCTCAATGACGGTAAACTGCTTTCCGGCGCGGGAATGACGCTGACCACGCCGCAGTATTCCGGCGCAGGCTGGTTACAGGCGACAAACCTCATTCTGAATGCGGCAACGGCCACCAATGGCGGGAACTGGCTGGCCGACAGCGCCACGCTTACCGGTAACAATTTTACCAACCAGGGAACGACACAGGCCGGTCAACTGGCAGTGAAATACACGCAGGTGACGAATAACGGTACGCTGTTGGGCAACTCGCAACTGAGTGTTAATGCCAGTCAGGTTAATCAGAATGCGGCAGGCAAACTGTTCAGCGGTGGCGATCTGACTGTTGAAAGCCACGGGCTGGATGCGTTGGGGCAGGTGGTTGCGCTGGGTAATCTGACGCTGAAACTGGTGAATGGCTTTACTGCGCAAAGCGCGTTTGCCGCGGGTAAAACGCTGACCATGACCAGCGAAGGTGCTATTGACAACCGTAGCGTGCTTCAAGGGCAGTCGCTCAACCTGACGGCGGGCGGGCAGCTCAGCAATAACGGGCAAATCACAACGGGCAATGGTGCGAGCCACCTCAGCGGCAGCAACGTGGCGCTCAATGCCGCCGGAACGTTACAGGGCGGTGGCGATATTACGCTGACCAGTCACGGTAATATTTCAGTCGATGGTTTCACCGGCACGCGTGGTTCTCTGACGCTCAATGCGGCTGGCGCTATCGTTAATACGGCGCTGTTGTACGCGGCAAATAATCTGGCGCTTTATGCCAACACCATTACCAACCAGCGCGGCGATATCCTCGCAGGCAACAATCTGTGGATGCAGCGAGATGCGGCGGGAAATGCCAACAGCGAAGTGGTCAACACCTCCGGCAATATCGAAACCCAGAATGGTGATATCACCATCAAAACCGGGCATCTGCTAAACCAGCAGGATGGGTTGACTTTCAGTCAGAGAAAACAGGAATTTTCTAATGCATTACCTTCGGGACCATTTTTATTTCCAATCACGATTGGTGATGGTAAGAAAAAGCCGGATGTTGCGCTTAGTCTGCAGGAATGGCTGAAATCACCTGAAAATATTATCTGGAGCTATTGGGGAGAAAGTTGTGCCGGAAATAGTCAGATCTGCCACGATAGCTATAAGTATCTTTTAGTTGGGAATGATATTCGTCGTTTTATATTAAGTGAATCAATAGTTGAAGCGAATGCTACGGGGGATGCCGCACGTATTGCCTCAGGTAGGGATATTGTTATCAACGCTACAATAATGGATAACCGTGCAAGCCATATTCTTTCGGACAGAGAGGCAATACTGAGAGGAGATTCGTTGAATAATCTTTCTGCCGAAGCCGGGCATGAAATCGTTTATCAAGAGGCTGAATACCGGTGTGAGTGGTTCTCTGATAATTGCAATTTAACCCCTGAGAGACTTAAGGGCTATCCCAGATACGGTAAATGGTATCAGTCCACTGATACTTACGGAGGACTGGTTATACCCAATAAAGATGGCTTCGAATACATAGGGGTTCCGTATGTTTTAGGGGAAATTAAAAAGGAGTTTACAGCTGATAGTGAGTCATACCGCTCAGTGATTAGTGCGGGTGGGAATATTACAGCGAATTTCACTAATGACATTAGTAATACCAGCATCACGGCGAACAGTGGAGTTGGCACCACTATTTCTGTGCCAACCCTCAACACCCTCAGCAACCAAACCCTCAGTAAAGGGGTGCAAAAGCAGGCGCTGGCAGGCAATGACACGGTGAGCGTCAGTTCCCCACCGTGGAACGATCGACTGCATGACGCATTGCAGCAGATTAACGGCGGCGGCACACTGGAAAGCGGTGGCGTATCAGACGCCACGCTCAGCTCTGTTTCTACCACGCAGAAAGGTGATGCCAGCCTCGGCCAACTGAATGGCCTGATTAACCCAGGCGAGAAGGGCGTGAATACCGCCGGGCAAAATCAGGGCAAAACGGTGGATACCAGCGTGTATCCGTTGCCTTCCGGAAAGAACGGCTATTTCGTCGTCTCCGACGATCCGAAAAGCCCGTACCTGATCAACGTCAACCCGAAACTGAATGGCCTTGGTCAACTCGATCCCAGTCTGTTTGGTGATTTGAATGCCATGCTGGGTATCAAACCGGGCGAAGCGCCGCGTGAAACTAACGTTGCGTATACCGATCAAAACCAGTTTCTGGGATCGGCCTATATGCTCGATCGTCTCAAACTGAACCCGGAATATGACTACCGTTTCCTCGGTGATGCGGCGTTCGATACCCGCTATGTCAGTAACGCCATGCTGAATAAGACGGGAAGTCGTTACATCAACGGTATAGGTTCTGATCTTGACCAGATGCGTTATCTGATGGACAGCGCTGCCAGTACCCAGCAGTCGCTGGGGCTGAAATTTGGGGTGGCCCTGACGGCCGATCAGATAGCGAACCTTGAGCACAGCATGCTGTGGTGGGAAGCCGCGACCGTCAACGGTGAGACGGTCATGATACCGAAGCTATATCTCTCGCCAAAAGATATCACGGTGAACAACGGTAGCGTCATTGCCGGGAATAATGTTCAGCTTACCAGCGGGAATATCACCAACGCTGGCAGTACGCTGCTGGCGAGAAACGATCTCACTCTCGACAGTCAGAACAGCATCAACAACCTTAACAATAGTCTGATGCAGGCCGGGGGCAACCTTGCGCTGAGTGCGATTGGCGATATCAATAACGTCAGCTCCGCCATTAGCGGAAAAACGGTGACGCTGGAAAGTCTGGGCGGCGACATCAATAACCTGACGCTGGCGGAACAGATTGATGTGAGTGCCAGGGATAAATACCGCAATGTGAGCTTTAAAGATACGCTGCTGGGGTCTGTGGCATCCATTACCGCACAGGACGGATTGTCGCTCTCGGCAGGCAAGGATATCACCGTCACTGGCGCGAATCTCTCTGCGGGTGGCTCATTGCTGATGGATGCGTGGGGAGATATTGCGGTAAATGCCAACCAGATTAACGATGCCCGGAGCCACTCTGGACGCTGGATAACAGAGACGGGGCGTTCGTCAGTGGACTGGCAGGGTAGCACCATCAACGCGGGCGGTAACCTCGGTATCAATGCCGGGAATAACCTCAACGTCACCGCCAGCAATGTTAACGCGGGAGGGAATGCTAAGCTTACAGCGGGTAACGATCTCAATCTGAATGCGGCCACCACTCAGCAGAATAGCCGTAACGGCGGCAGTGAATCGCACAGCATCGGGCTTTCCCGTACCACCGTCTCAGCGGGTGACAATCTGGTGTTGAAAGCGGGTCAGGATATTAATTCCCACGCGGCCGGGCTGGCAGCGGAAAATGATGTGGGTCTGCTGGCCGGGCGTGATGTCAACCTGCTGGCTGAAGCAACGACCGACGGCGACAGCTATCGTGCGAAGAAGAAAACCGTGGTCAATGACGCCGTACGCCAGCAGGGGACGGAAATTGCCAGCGGTGGCGACACGGTCATTATCGCCGGGCGCGATGTGAGTGCGCAGGCAGCGGATGTTACGGCGCAGGGCGATATCGGCGTCACGGCAGGCCGGGATGTGAATCTCACGACCGCCACAGAGAGCGATTATCACTACCAGGAAACCACGAAAACCAAAAAAGGATTCCTCAGTAAAAAGACTACCCATACGATTGAAGAAGACAGCGCTACGCGGGAAAAAGGTGCGCTGCTGAGCGGGGACAATGTGACTGTCGCCGCCGGGAATAACATTCTGGTACAGGGTTCAGCCGTTGCCGGTGACGGCAATGTGGCGCTGGGGGCTGACAACAATGTGGATATCGTTGCCGCCACCAATACGGATACCTCATGGCGCTTTAAAGAGACGAAAAAGAGCGGGCTGATGGGGTCGGGCGGGATCGGCTTCACCATCGGTAGCAGTAAAACGACGCACGATCTGCGCGAAAAAGGCACCACTCAAAGCGAGAGCTTCAGTACGGTCGGTTCTACGGGGGGCAACGTCAGTATCACCGCAGGCCAGCAGGCACATATCGGCGGCGCGGATATCATCGCCCAGAAAGATATTGCTGTTCGCGGCGATAGTGTACTTATTGAACCGGGACACGACAAACGCACCCGTGATGAGAAGTTTGAGCAGAAAACCAGCGGACTGACGGTGGCGTTGTCAGGGGCTGTGGGCAGTGCGGTGAACAGCGCGGTTTCAGCAGCGCAGGATGCGAAAGATGAGAGTGACGATCGTCTTGCGGCTCTGAAGGCAACGAAAGCGGCGCTTTCCGGCGTGCAGGCTGCGCAGGGGGTTGCAGTTGCTCAGGCCGGTGGCGATCCGAATAACGGTATAGGCGTCAGCATTTCTCTGACTTCCCAGAAATCAAAGTCTGAGCAGCATGCCCGGAGTGATACTGTGGCAGGCAGCACCCTGAATGCAGGCAACAATCTGGCTATTACGGCGACGGGTAAAGGTCAGAGCGGGAACAGCGGCGATATTCTGATCGGCGGCAGCCAGATAAAGGCGGGTGGGGACACCACGCTTGCAGCAGCGAATGATATCGTACTGAGCGGTGCGGCAAACACTCAACAGACAACCGGGAAAAATAGCAGCAGCGGCGGCGGTGTAGGGGTCAGCATTGGCGGAGGAACCAATGGCTATGGTATCAGCGTCTTCGCCAACGTGAATGCGGCAAAAGGACATGAGAAGGGTAACGGCACGGCGTGGACGGAGACCACACTGGACAGCGGTGGCATTGTATCGATGACCAGTGGTCGCGATGCCCTTCTGAATGGCGCGCAGGTCAGCGGCGATAAAGTGGTCGCGGATATTGGTCGCGACCTGTGGATGAGCAGCCAGCAGGACAGCAACGACTACAAATCGAAGCAGAACAGCGTAGCGGCAGGCGGCAGTTTTACCTTCGGTAGCATGACCGGTTCGGGCTATATCAGCGCCAGCCAGGACAAGATGAAAAGCACTTATGACTCGGTTCAGGAGCAGACAGGGCTTTTTGCGGGCGATGGCGGATTTGATGTGGCGGTGGGACGTCACACGCAACTGGACGGTGCGGTAATCGCTTCGACGGCAACGGGGGACAAAAACAGCCTGGATACCGGAACGCTGGGGTTCAGGGACATTCATAACGAAGCGGACTTTAAGGTCAGTCATTCAGGCGTCAGCCTGAGCGGGGGCGGTTCTTTTGGCGGTGACACGTTCAAAGGCAATATGCCGGGTGGAATGATTTCAGCGGGTGGCAACAGCGGGCATGCGGAAGGAACTACGCAGGCGGCGGTAGCGGAAGGAACAATTACGGTTCGTGATACAGCGAACCAGCAGCAGGATATATCCGGTCTGAGCCGTGATACGGAACATGCGAACGACAGCATCAGTCCGATTTTTGACAAAGAGAAAGAGCAGAAGCGGCTGCAGACGGTAAGTCTCATCAGTGATATTGGCGGTCAGGCAGCGGATATTGCCAGAACACAGGGAGAGATAAATGCGCTGAAAGAGGCGCGCAGGGACAATCCGAATCTGCCTGCGGATAAGCTGAAAGATACGCCGAAGTATAAGGAAGAACTGGCGAAGTATGGCACGGGCAGCGATATTCAGCGGGGGATTCAGGCGGCAACGGCGGCGCTTCAGGGGCTGGCTGGTGGTGATATGGGGGCCGCGCTGGCGGGGGCGTCAGCACCGGAGCTAGCGCATCTGCTTAAATCGACAGAGGGCAATAGTGCGGTAAATGTTATTGCCCACGCGATACTGGGTGGCGCAGTGGCGGCGATGCAGGGAAACAGCGCGGCAGCGGGCGCAGCGGGTGCGGCAACGGGTGAACTTGCGGCCCGGGCGATTGCAGGTATGCTGTATCCTGATGTGACTGACCTGTCGCAACTGAGTGAGGATCAGAAGCAGACCATCAGCACGCTGGCAACGATATCAGCAGGGATGGCCGGTGGTCTGTCGGGTGACAGTACGGCGTCGGCGGCTGCCGGGGCGCAGGCCGGGAAAAATGCGGTTGAGAATAACTATCTGAGCTACGACGAGGCTCATGCTTTTGACAGAGAAATGACTGCCTGTCGTAAAGCCGGTCGTGAATGCGGAGATATTCAGAACAAGTATGCTGTAATTAGTGCTGATAACCGGCTGAAATTGCATATTGATGTGGCTGCCGCCCCTCTGACGGCGCTGTCCGGGGAAGATAAATGGAATATTGAGGGCGGACTCAGCGCGGCAGGTCGGCCTGGCTGGCTGTATGGTTCGCTGGAAAACCCGGATGTGAAGGACTACGTCATTGAAGGTAACCGCTACGACTTAAACTATCTGAATAGCAATACGTCACAGGGTGATAGAGCTCTGGCTTTCTTCGGTGAGCCAGAAAATTATTGGGGTACGGTTGCCGGAGCGGGTTCGTTGTTAACGTCATCAGCCACGCTGACGGAAAAATTTGTTAGTGCCGGGCTGAGTTACGGAGCTAATGGGGCTGTCCAGGTTGCAACCGGCAATACCGGTGAGAAGTTCGATTACCTCAGTTTCATGATGTCAGGCTTAACTGGTGTAGGTACGGCCGGGAAAGGATATTACGCTAACCAGTTGTTAGGTGCCGGTAGCGCTTACATGAGCAGTCAGATTGAAGGCCAGGACAGTACCGCATCAGTAGTGGGCAGTATGGCCGGTACAGGTTTTGGCTATAATATTGGTGCTTCAATTACTAATAAGTTTGAATCACAGTATATAAAAAATCAGCTAGGAATGGATGCCAGTAAGTATTCACTGAAATATTCGGAAAAGTCTATCGGATACGGTATATATCAGGGCGGTCAAATGAGCCCATACCCTGGTATACTGGGTGGTTTTGGTGGTTCTGTAATCTCAGAATGGACTGGCAATGTGACGCAAAAAGAAGCTAATGGAGAGAGTAAATGAAACATCCTCTATTAGAACTTATTAAGTTGGTGTTTATACTGGCAGTTACGTTCTCTATTGGAATGGTTGCTAGTACCTGGCTGATCAGTAAAGGAGAGGTTCCCTTTTCGGAATATATCTTAGCTGGAAAAATTGGTGCAATTGTTGGTGTATGGGGAGGGGCAGGAGTTTGGCTACTGCTCTATTTACAAGTACTAAAATATAATCGTAAGTAGTTGTTGTTGAGAATAATTTTCTTTGTGCAACATCTTCAGACAAACTTGATAAGGCCGTTGAGAAAATTAAGAACGGTGATAAGTCATTAGCAACTGCTAATGACTTATCAAGCTGGAGAATGCCGATAAACGTAGCGATGCACTGGTCCCTAAATTCACCAAAGATCCTTCACAGATGCACCGGGGTTTTTCCCCGATAATTCCCCATTGCTTTCCCGTACAGAAAACAGGCATAAAAAAACCAACCACAAGGGTTGGTTTTTTTGGGAATTTTTGGTCGGCACGAGAGGATTTGAACCTCCGACCCCTGACACCCCATGACAGTGCGCTACCAGGCTGCGCTACGTGCCGACACTTATAGCTGCTAATACTACTGCTTTCCACCACGAATGCAAGAGGATGGACTGCTAACTGATTTATAATTAATCAGTTAGCGATAAATCGTTTCTCATCCGTCAGCACTTGCAGCAGCAAACTCAGCTGCGGTTTCTGATCTTTAATTTTCTCGCCGCGTAAATCATAGGTCTGGTAATTACCGTTGTTATTAAGCACCAGCGTCATCTCTGGTGTGGTAATGGCCATTGTGCTGCTGTCGGCCGCCGTGACCCAGTAATGGCGGCGTGTTGCATTAAACAAATCCTGTCCCTGTGAGTACTCGCTTGCTGGGGTACTGACGTGGAGCAGGCGCTGCATCAGTGTTGTCATCAGGTCAGTATGATCGGTCAGACTGTTAATGCGCTGCGCAGGTGTTCCCGGCCAGTGAATAACCAGAGGCACCTGTAGATGGCCACGCGACCAGGCGAAGTTATTCTCTTCCTGCGTCAGCGGCACGCCCCGGCCTGCGGTAATAATGACCACCGTATTGTTCAGTTTCCCGGAATCACGCAGTGCGCTGAGTATACGGTTGATGTTGGCATCCACATCTTGCGCCGCGCTGGCGTAGCGTTTGGCAAAATTCTTCTGGTTGCTGTCATCAAGGTTCGTTCCGTTAAAGGAAACCCATGAGAACCAACGGTTATCATCTTGCGCATAGCGACCCAGCCAGTTGATCCACTGGCTTGCAGTTTGTTCATCAGATTGCGTTTGCACGCTTGGCATCGAAAAGTCGGACAGCAATGCCTGGCGATACAGTGGGCTAGTGAAGCCATCAGAGGAGAACAATCCTAACTGATAACCTTGTTGATTCAACGCAGAGATTAGCGCGGCAGGCGTTCGGGTCGACAAAATGCCGTCCATGTAGCTTGGAGATACGCCATAAAACAGGCCAAAAATCCCGTTGTCTGCGGTATTTCCCGAACTCATGTGACGCGTAAAGGAGATATTCTGCCCGGCAAATTCAGCCAGAGCAGGCATCTGCTGTTCAAAGCGCGAGTAATTCAGACCGTCAACGGTGATCAGCAGGACATTCTGACCCGTTCCCATATCACGGTAACGCAGCTCACTGAGCGGATACTGGACTGAGACTGCTTCCGGATTACCCTGTTCAATCAGGCGGCGCTGATACTCTTGTGCATCCAATAGACCATGTTTTTCCAGAAACTTACGTGCGGTCATAGGATAGGAAAGTGGCAGGTTTGCACGTTGCATGGTAATCGGGCGATAGAAGTTGGCATCAGCCCAGATATACACCACATGTGAGGCGATAAATGAAACGAAAAAGAATGCTGCTAACGGTTTGGCAAAATGGCGGCGACGCGTCAGGCTGCGCAGTTTCTGCCAGCTCCAGGTCGCAAACAGCATTTCGATTAGCAGAATGATTGGCACGCTGATAAACATCAACTGCCAGTCTCGGGCCGCTTCATTCTGGTCAGGGTTAATGACCAGCTCCCAAACTATGGGGTTGAGATGCAGGTGGAAGCGTGTGAACACTTCGCTGTCAATCAACAACAGCGTCATACCTGCTGTCGCCAGAATGGCTGATAAGAATCGCATCAGCCTCTGGGACATGACGATGAACGTCAGAGGAAACAGGATTAGCAGATAGGTGGCAAACACCAGGAAGCTAAAATGCCCGACAACGCTCAGGTAAGAATAAACACGTCCTGCAAGCGTTGTCGGCCAGTCGGCGACAAACAGGTAACGGCTACCGAGTACCATGGCCAACAACATGTTGAACAGGGCAAACCAGTGCCCCCAGCTAACCATCTGGGAGACTTTCTCACGGTAGCGCTGATGATGAGTTACCATAAACTGTTGTTCGTTTCCCCGGAGCAGGCTCTTAGTGCGCTTGGTCGTCGTTTACCGAAGACTGCAATGCGCGTGCAAAAGAGTTCGCAATCGCCTGGCGCTGGGCCGGTGCGATGCTTGTATTGATAAGGTTAGTCACCATATTTCCCAAAACCATCAGGGAAAGATCGGTTGGTGCCTTATGTTTTTCCAGTACGTTGAGCATCTCATTCAGCAATTGTTCAACGTGTTCGTCACTATAGCGGGAAATTTGTGGCATAAATCGAAATCAGTCTGTTCATGAAAGGGCAACATATTACCGTAGAGACAGTTTTTTTTCTGCTTTTTTATCTTCTATTGCGTCACTGCCCGGCAGGTGGTTGAATACCGCCCGGTCTAAAAGGAGAGTTTATCATGAGTCTGGATATCAACCAGATTGCCCTGCACCAGCTTATCAAACGTGACGAGCAGAATCTTGAGCTGGTCTTGCGCGATTCATTACTGGAACCGACAGCGACGGTTGTCGAGATGATGGCTGAGTTGCACCGGGTGTATAGCGCCAAGAATAAAGCCTATGGCCTCTTTAGCGAAGAGAGCGAGCTGGCGCAAACGCTGCGCTTACAGCGCCAGGGTGAAGAGGATTTTCTGGCTTTTAGTCGTGCTGCGACGGGACGTCTGCGCGACGAACTGGCGAAATATCCTTTTGCCGACGGTGGTATCGTACTGTTCTGCCATTACCGCTATCTGGCGGTAGAGTATCTGCTGGTTGCCGTGCTGAACAATTTAAGCAGCATGCGCGTCAATGAAAATCTGGATATCAATCCGACACACTATCTGGATATCAATCATGCGGACATCGTCGCGCGTATTGATTTAACCGAGTGGGAAACCAACCCGGAGTCCACGCGCTACCTGACGTTCCTGAAAGGGCGGGTCGGGCGTAAAGTTGCCGATTTCTTTATGGATTTCCTCGGTGCCAGCGAAGGTCTGAATGCCAAAGCGCAAAACCGTGGCCTGCTGCAGGCCGTGGACGACTTTACCGCTGAGGCGCAGCTCGATAAAGCTGAGCGTCAGAACGTGCGCCAGCAGGTCTACAGTTACTGTAACGAGCAGTTGCAGGCAGGTGAAGAGATCGAACTGGAGTCGCTATCCAAAGAGCTTTCCGGCGTCAGTGAAGTCAGCTTTAGTGAGTTTACCGCGGATAAAGGGTATGAGCTGGAAGAAAGCTTCCCGGCAGATCGCAGTACGCTGCGTCAGTTAACGAAATTTGCCGGAAGCGGCGGCGGATTGACGATTAACTTCGATGCCATGCTATTGGGCGAGCGTATTTTCTGGGACCCGGCGACAGACACGTTGACCATTAAAGGTACACCGCCGAATCTGCGTGACCAACTGCAGCGTCGCACATCAGGCGGGAAATAGAGCCATTTGCCGGATAAGCGAGTTAACGCCTATCCGGCCTGCGTGATTCCTCTTTACCGCCAACAAAATCCCATAAAAAAACCCCGCCAGGGCGGGGTTTTTCTTCAACTTGTTGGCGATTACGCGCGAACGAAGTCGATGTGAGACAGCTTCGGCTTGAACGGGTGACGCTGTACAGCCTGAGCTTTAACTTTAACTTCTTTACCGTCAACAACGAGGGTCAGAACTTCGCTGTAAAATTCAGCTTTAGCTTGCATGTTCATAACTGCATCGTGATCCAGTTCGATAGCAACCGGGGCTTCTGCGCCACCGTAGATGATTGCCGGGAACTTGTTAGCGGCACGCAGGCGGCGGCTCGCACCCTTACCCTGCTCTTTACGTACTTCAGCGTTGATAGTAAACATTTAAATCTCTCTTTAATAATTCCTGCTACAGGCGACCCAGCAACAGGTAAGTGATCTGCTTTGCGTATGCAAAAGCGGGCGAGATTCTATACTCAAACGGCGGGTACATCAATCAAAAGTACGATTAACCGCGTAATTCATGTGCCCGCCGGAAACGACCTTCATAGTCGAAGACCTTTTCACGTACCTGCCAGTACTGGCCTTTCATGCGTGCCACCACAAAATCAGGATGTCGCAGCAGGGCCTGTTGGGCGAGGATATCGGCGGCGGTTATCCAGCGTAAGGGCACGCCGGGGGTACGGGTATGTGGGCGAATAAACAGCTGTTCAAAGGCCGTTCGCTGCGCGGGCGTGTGTAAGCGAAAACGCTCGCTGACGTCGGCACCATCTTCATCGTAATAGGTGATTTTCAGCCATTCACCTTTTTCATCCTGGCCGTTTTGTAACACCATGCCGCTACAGCGCAGAACCAGTGCATCTTTGAGTCTGAGCGCGGCTTTCAGCATATCATCCGGATCGACCAGTACCGTATCGCACTCGCGACAGCGGCGAGCGGCAATATCATTTTCCGCATTACACTGCGGACAGTTTTTAAAACGAAAGCGGAAATCGCACTGCTCGCGATGACCGTCATCATCTTCAAACCATCCCTGGCAGCGACGGCCAAAGTGTTCGATCAGTGTGCCATCAGCGGTTGTTTTCCCCCAGAAAGTGTTAGCAAATCCGCAGGCAGGGCAGAATACCTGCACCGGAATGTTGTCACTTTTCCCTTTGGGCGCACCCACTTCCGGGGCGTACAGATCGTGCGGATTCCCGGCGTAATCAAGGATCAGACAGTCCGTTTTCCCCGGAGCCAGGCGCAACCCGCGTCCAACGATTTGTTGGTACAAGCTGACCGACTCGGTTGGGCGCAGGATGGCTATCAGATCAACATGTGGGGCGTCAAATCCGGTGGTTAAGACCGCAACGTTAACCAGATAGCGAAAGCGCTGTGATTTGAAGTCTTCGATTAATACATCACGTTCCGATCCCGGTGTCTCTCCGGTGATAAGCGCCGCATCATCAGCAGGGAGCAGGCTGACAATCTCTTTGGCGTGCTCAACGGTAGCGGCGAAAATCATTACCCCTTTGCGCGTCTGAGCAAACTCAATAATCTGACTGATGATATGCGGTGTTATTCGTTGTTGTTTTTTCAGCTCCCGATTAAGGTCTGCTTCACTGAACAGGCCATTACTCTGCGCCTGCAGGCGACTGAAATCATATTGTACGACCGGCATATCGAGGCGTTCCGGCGGCGTCAGATAACCGTGCTTTATCATGTAGCGCAGCGGCAATTCATAAATGCAGTCGCGAAATAACGCTTTTTCATCGCCGCGTACCATACCGTGATAATGGAAATGATAAATCCAGCCTTTGCCCAGGCGAAAAGGCGTGGCGGTGAGCCCGAGCAGGCGTAGATGAGGATTTACGTTTGTCAGGTGTGTCAGGATCTGTTGATACTGGCTCTCTTCATCATCACCAATGCGATGGCATTCATCGACGATGAGCAGGGAGAATTCTCCCTGGAAGGCGTCCAGATTACGTGCCACCGACTGAACGCTGCCAAAAACCACTTTCCCGTGGCTCTCTTTGCGCTTTAACCCGGCGGCAAAGATATCGGCTTCCAACCCCAGAGCGCAGTACTTGGCATGATTCTGCGCAACCAGCTCTTTGACATGTGCCAGCACCAATACGCGCCCACGCGCAACCCGCGCCAGTTCAGCAATCACCAGGCTTTTGCCTGCACCTGTGGGGAGGACGATAACTGCCGGCGTGCGGTGATGGCGAAAATGGTTGAGCGTGGCATCCACGGCTTCTTTTTGGTAAGGACGAAGAGTAAAAATCATGGGCTCACAATATGTAACAGTCTCGCGTATAGTATGCCACGAATCTTTTTCCCTTGAGGGAAGTTGTTAGCTCGTTATACTGAGCGGAAAACGGCTCCACTTTTCGGGCATAACGCCCGATTTCCGTATTGTTACAGGCAAAATCACACTCATGCGACTTGATAAATTTATCGCTCAGCAACTCGGCGTCAGCCGCGCTATTGCCGGGCGTGAGATCCGTGGTAACCGTGTTACCGTCGACGGCGAAATCGTCAGAAATAGCGCCTTTAAGCTGCTGCCAGAACATGACGTTGAATATGACGGCAATTCTCTGGTTCAACAGACGGGTCCACGCTATTTTATGCTGAATAAGCCTCAGGGCTATGTTTGCTCCACGGATGATCCGGATCACCCGACAGTTCTCTATTTTCTCGATGAACCTGTCGCGCACAAACTGCATGCGGCAGGACGTCTGGATATCGACACCACCGGACTGGTGTTAATGACCGACGACGGTCAGTGGTCGCATCGCATTACCTCTCCGCGTCACCATTGTGAGAAGACTTATCGGGTGACGCTGGAATCACCGGTGGCAGACGATACCGCTGAGCAGTTTGCCCGTGGTGTGCAATTGCATAACGAGAAAGATCTGACGAAGCCGGCTGTGCTGGAAGTGATCACGCCGACTCAGGTACGTTTGACCATCAGTGAAGGGCGCTATCATCAGGTTAAACGCATGTTTGCCGCTGTCGGGAATCACGTTGTGGAACTGCATCGTGAACGCATCGGTGCCATCAAGCTTGATGAGGATCTGGAGCCCGGTGAATACCGTCCATTGACCGAAGAAGAAATCGCCAGCGTTAACTTAACCCCGCGTTAATATCAGGAGCTAAATGTGACCACCCGGCAGAACTCTTCAATTGCCATTGTTTTTATCCTTGGCTTGTTGGCCATGTTGATGCCGTTGTCGATCGATATGTATCTTCCGGCACTGCCGGTGATCTCTGCTCAATTTGGCGTGCCGGCAGGCAGTGCACAAATGACCCTCAGTACCTATATTCTGGGGTTCGCGGTGGGGCAGTTGATCTATGGGCCGATGGCCGACAGCATCGGGCGTAAACCGGTGATACTGGGAGGGACCCTGGTGTTTGCGGCGGCAGCGGTCGCCTGTGCGTTGGCGCAAACTATCGATCAGTTGATCACTATGCGTTTCTTCCACGGTCTGGCGGCTGCGGCGGCAAGCGTGGTCATCAATGCCCTGATGCGCGACATCTATCCGAAGGAAGAATTCTCGCGCATGATGTCATTTGTCATGCTGGTGACGACGATTGCACCACTGATGGCACCTATTGTGGGCGGTTGGGTGCTGGTATGGCTGAGTTGGCACTATATCTTCTGGATCCTCGCTGTGGCGGCGATTCTGGCCTCGGTGATGATCTTTACGCTGATCAAAGAGACCTTGCCCGTTGAGCGCCGTCAGCCGTTTCGCTTGCGTACTACTCTGGGCAACTTTGCCTCGCTGTTTCGCCACAAGCGCGTCCTGAGTTACATGCTGGCCAGTGGGTTTAGCTTTGCAGGGATGTTTTCTTTCCTGAGTGCAGGCCCCTTTGTCTACATTGAAATCAACCATGTTTCACCACAGCACTTCGGTTATTACTTTGCACTGAACATCGTTTTCCTGTTTGTGATGACAATCATTAACAGTCGCTTTGTTCGTCGGGTTGGTGCACTAAATATGTTCCGTACCGGGCTGTGGATCCAGTTTGTGATGGCGGGCTGGATGGTATTCAGCGCACTGTTCGGCGTTGGATTCTGGGCTCTGGTTGTCGGTGTTGCGGCGTTTGTAGGTTGCGTGTCGATGGTGTCATCAAATGCGATGGCGGTCATTCTGGATGAGTTTCCGCACATGGCCGGGACAGCCTCATCGTTGGCGGGGACGTTTCGTTTTGGTATCGGCGCTGTTGTTGGCGCGCTCTTGTCACTGGCGACCTTTAACTCAGCCTGGCCAATGATTTGGTCGATTGCGTTTTGCGCCACCAGCTCAATTCTCTTCTATCTCTACGCCAGTCGCAGCAAAAAACGGTGATCTAATACACAACCTGGGGGCTATAACGCCTCCGGAGTTGATGCATATCAACCGCAAATCCATCATTCCCCCCAGTAATGTTTATTTTATGTAAAATCAATTTATGTAAAAAGTCACATCATTGTAGTTAAAAAGGTTGAGTTAGATCGCAGAAACGCGTACATATAGCGCGGAAACATGCCGTACCCATTGAATAAATTTAAATACGGGGTTCGGAAAGCGGCTTAAGGACAGGGTGTAAACGTTTACCAACTGTCTAAAGACGTATTGTCAATGATGTGTTAATATTGATGTAAAATAATTGTGAAGTGACTGTGCTTCCAGGGAAAGAAAGTGATGACATTACAACTCTCAATCGTTCATCGTCTGCCGCAGTGCTATCGTTGGTCGGTGGGTTTCGCAGGCTCAAAAGTTGAACCGATTCCGCAAAATGGCCAAAGTACGGAAAATAGTCTGGTAGCGTTAAAATTACTCAGTCCCGATGGTGACAGTGCGTGGTCAGTCATGCATAAACTCAGCCAGGCGCTTAGCGATATTGAAGTTCCTTGTTCCGTACTGGAATGTGAAGGGGAACCGTGTCTGTTTGTGAATCGCCAGGATGAGTTTGCCGCGACCTGCAGGCTGAAAAATTTCGGTGTGGCCATCGCAGAACCTTTTTCAAACAACAATCCGTTTTGAGCGTCAGCTTAGCGCGAGCAGCTGACGCGTATAGGCCTGTTGTGGCGCGTTAAATACGTGCTCGCATTGCCCCTGTTCCACGACCTCTCCCTGCCGCAACACAATAACCTGATGGCATAACGCACGTACAACATGCAAATCATGGCTGATAAAGATATAGGCCAGACGATGCTTTTCCTGTAAGGACTTTAACAGCGTGAGGATTTGCGCCTGTACGGTTCTGTCGAGCGAGGATGTCGGCTCATCCAGAATGATCAGCGAGGGTTTGAGAATCAATGCCCTGGCAATGGCTATGCGTTGGCGTTGACCACCGGAAAACTCTGCAGGATAGCGATGGCGCGTTTCGCTATCGAGTCCGACTTCAGCCATCACGGCTTTTACCTGCGCTTCACGCTGTTCAGCGGAAAGCGTTGGCTGGTGAACGCGCAATCCCTCTTCAATAATTTGTAATACGCTCAAACGCGGATTCAGTGACGAGTTGGGGTCCTGAAAGACAACCTGAATGCGGTGGCGTACTGGCAACAGTTGGCGACGATTTAAGGTATGCAGCGCCAGACCATCGAACACAATACTGCCTTGTGATGTGATTAATCGCAGCAGCGCCAGACCGGTGGTACTTTTCCCGGATCCTGATTCGCCCACCAGCCCCAGTGTTTCACCGGGCCTGAGGGTAAAACTGACGTTGTTAACCACCACATTATGATCCACCACGCGCTTGAGGATACCCTTGCGTACAGGGAAGGCGACGCTGAGCCCATTCACTTCCAGTAATGGCGGTTGTCCGGCGGGTAAAGGGACTGGATCGCCAGAGGGTTCACTATTTAACAGTTTCTGCGTGTAGGTATGGGTTGGTGCAGCAAGCAATGGCTCGGCACGGTTTTGTTCAACGCATTGACCGTTCTGCATGACGGCAATGGAATCGGCCAGCTTTCTTACGATGCTAAGATTATGAGTGATGAACAGCAATCCCATGTTCAGCTCACGCTGCAATTCTCGCAGCAGTTGCAGAATTTGCGCCTGCACAGAGACATCCAGCGCGGTTGTGGGTTCGTCGGCAATCAACAGCTCCGGGCGGGTTAACAGCGCCATAGCAATCATTACGCGCTGGCGCTCACCGCCGGAAAGCTGGTGCGGATAATCTGTAAGGCGTTTTGCTGCATGGCGAATGCCTACACGATCCAGACAGGTCAGAATTTCTGCCCGTGCGGCTTCCCGACGCATTCCCCTATGCAACGACAGGACTTCATAGAGCTGTTTTTCAAGGTTATGCAATGGGTTTAACGATACCATTGGCTCCTGGAAAATCATGGCGATTTTATTTCCCCGTACACCGCGAAGTGTCTGCTCGTTAGCGTGAAGTAATGATTCACCGTGAAAGCGGATATCACCGGAGAGGTACACCGCAGGCGGCGTAGGCAACAGACGCAACACCGAAAGCGCGGTGACGCTCTTACCTGAACCAGATTCACCCACCAGCGCCAGCGTTTGCCCGGCATCAACGCGCAAAGAGAGTGTGTTGACTACAGTGCGTACGGTATCTTGTTGACGAAAACCGACGGATAAATTCTCAATGGCTAACAGAGGTTGTGTCATCTTAAATCGCCTTATTGGGATCAAATGCGTCGCGTACCGCTTCACCAATAAAAATCAGTAGCGATAATAAGAGGGCAACGGAGACAAACGCGGTGATCCCAAGCCACGGGGCCTGAAGGTTATTTTTACCCTGCAACAGCAATTCTCCCAGTGATGGAGAGCCGAGCGGTAATCCGAACCCGAGAAAATCCAGCGAGGTGAGCGTGGTGATTGAGGCGCATAAAATAAACGGTAAAAAGGTCAGGGCGGCAACCATCGCATTCGGCAACATATGACGCAAAATAATACTGCGATCGCTAACCCCGAGCGCTTGCGCTGCGCGAATGTAATCAAAGTTTCGGGTGCGCAGAAATTCCGCGCGTACCACGCCAACCAGGCTCATCCAGCCAAACAGCACGGTGATCGCTAATAGCCACCAGAAGTTAGGCTGAACGACGCTGGAGAGCAAAATAATCAGAAACAGCGTTGGCATACCAGACCACACTTCGATGAACCGTTGCCCCCACAGGTCTACCTTACCGCCATAATATCCCTGTAGTGCGCCGGCCATCACCCCCATGACGCTGGAACACAGGGTCAGCATTAAGCCAAACAGAATTGAGATGCGGGTGCCGTAAAGGATACGCGCCAGCACGTCACCACCATTTGCGTCAGTACCCAGCCAGTTTTGCGCCGAGGGCGGAGAGGGGAAGGGCTTATCGGTGGCAAAGTTGATGCTGGTAGCGCCGAACCGGATGGGGGCCCATAGTATCCAACCCTGGCTCTCCAGACGGTGTTGTAGCCACGGATCCTGGTAATCAGCCTTTGTTGCTAATGGGCCGCCGAAATCGCTCTCACTGTAGTTTTTAACCAGAGGGACATACCAGCTGCCGTCATAGCGAACCAATAGCGGCTTATCATTCGCGATCAGCTCGGAACATATGCTCAGGCCAAACAACACCAAAAAAATCCATAATGACCAGTAGCCGCGGCGGTTATGACGAAAACGCGCCCAGCGGGCCTGATTGACGGGGCTTAATCGCGACATTAGCGTCCCTCGAAATCAATACGAGGATCGACCAACGTATAGCTGATATCACTGAGGATATTGAGCAACAGGCCGATCAGGGTGAAGATGTAGAGTGTGCCGAACATCACCGGGTAGTCGCGCGATACGGTAGATTCATATCCCAGTAATCCCAGACCATTAAGCGAAAACATCACTTCGATCAGCAGCGAACCGGTGAAAAACATGCTGATAAATGTGGCGGGAAATCCTGCGATTACCAGCAACATGGCATTGCGGAACACATGCTTCCATAGAATATTTTTCTCACTAACGCCTTTGGCACGCGCAGTAACGACATATTGCTTACGTACCTCATCCAGAAATGAGTTTTTAGTCAGCATGGTCAGCGCGGCGAACCCACCCACCACGGTTGCCAGCACCGGCAGGGTAATGTGCCACAGATAATCGGTAATTTTTTGATACCAGGGCAGGGCGTCAAAATTAGCGGACACCAGTCCACGTAGCGGGAACAGGTCGTAATAGCTGCCCCCGGCAAAAAAGACGATCAGCAAAATAGCGAACAGGAATGCGGGGATGGCGTAGCCGATAATAATGAAAGCACTGCTCCAGACGTCAAAACGACTACCGTTGTGGACCGCTTTGCGGATACCAAGTGGAATCGACACCAGATAGATGATGAGTGTACTCCAGAGCCCCAGAGTAACGGAGACCGGGAGGCTGTCTTTGATTAGCGTAAGAACAGAGGCGCTGCGAAACAGACTGTCGCCAAAATCAAAACGGATATAGTCCCAGAGCATCTTGAAATAGCGTTCATGGATGGGTTTATCGAATCCGTAGCGACGGGTTATTTCCGCAATAACCTCCGGGTCAAGGCCCCGGCCGCCACGGTAGTTACTGTCGCTGATATTCCCAACGCCGGTTTGCGCGTGGCTGGCACGCACACCTTCACTGCCCGCACCGGGCAACGCACCGCTTTGTCCGAACTCAATGGCGGCGACAGCCTGCTCAACAGGACCGCCAGGTGCAATCTGTACGATAAAAAAGTTGATAGTAATGATGGCCCAGAGCGTGGGGATCACCAGCAGCAGACGTCGAATCAGATAAGCGCCCATTTACTCTCCCTGTCTTCTGGCTGCGGGAAGTTTCGCCGCTTTGTTGACGTCATACCACCAGTTGTCGATGCCAATGGTATAAATCGGGCGGATAGCCGGATGCGAAAACTTATCCCACCAGGCTATACGATCCTCTGCCATGTACCACATCGGCAACATGTAGTAGTTCCAGGTTAATACCCGGTCCAGTGCCCGCCCCAACGGGATCAGTTTGGCTTTATTCCCTTGTGCGGCAATGATCTGGCTAATCAGTTTATCAATGACCGGGCTTTGCACACCGGGCGCGTTATAACTGGAATCTATATATTCAGAGGCCCAGAGAATTTGCAGGTCTGAGCTTGGCCATGGCATTGCGCGATAGAGCCTGGGCATCATGTCATAGTCACGGCTGCGCAAACGGTTAGTGATTTGCGAGTTATCGACCTGGCGGATATTCATCGTAATACCTAACCGCTGTAGGTTATGCTGGAATGGCAATACCCACTGGCTGTTGCTGCCTGCCGGGAGTAATAACTCGAAGGTCAGCGGTTTACCGCTGGTGCTATTTATCCGTTGTTGCCCTTTCAGTATCCATCCCGCCTGTTGGAGTAACGTATCGGCTTTCAACAGGTTTTCACGATCGTAGCCATCGCCTTTCGACATCGGCGGTTGATAGATTTGACTGAAAACTTCCGGTGGCAGATCTTTTTTCATTGGCGCAAGGATCACCAGTTCATCCGCATCGGGATAACTTCTGGCCGCATACTCGGTGTTCTGGAAATAGCTGTTTGTCCGACTCCAGGCATTATAAAACAGGGCCTTATTCATCCATTCAAAATCGAAGGCCAGCGTAATCGCTTCCCGTACTCGTCGGTCACTAAACATTGGACGTTGAGTATTAAAGGCTAACCATCGTGTGTCCTGTGCGGACTCATTCTTTTGTTCGTCTTTGACAATGTAATGATTCGCGAAATTCTTACCGGTATAACGGGTTGCCCAATTTTTTGCATCGTTTTCAAGTCGCAGGTCGAATGCTCCAGCCTTAAACGCTTCAAAAGCGACGTTATCATCTAAATAGTAATCGTAGCGGATGGTATCAAAGTTCCAGCGCCCGCGATTGACGGGCAGGTTTGCCGCCCAATAATCTTTAACACGCGAATAAACAATGTACTGTCCCATTTTCCATTGACTGATGCGATAAGGGCCGCTGGCAAGGGGGGGAGACGACAAGGGGTCGCTGAGCTTGTGATCTTTCCAGTACTTTTCGGGCATAACGGGTAAGGAAAACAGGCTGAGCATATCCTCTTTGCCCGGTTTGGCGAGTTCAATTCGCACTGTTAACGGGGCAATTGCTTTTACCGTTGTTCCTTTGTAGACCAAACGAAACTGCGGTACGCCTTCGGTCATAAATTTATGGAAGGTGAATTCGACATCGCGTGCGGTAATGGGAGAACCATCGTGAAAACGGGCCCGCGGATTAATCGCGATTTCTACCCATGAGTAATCATCGGCGTAACGTGCTCTGTCAGCGATAAGCGGGTAGTAGCTGCCGGGTTCATCATCCGAGGTGGTAAACAGTGTATCGTAGAGCGTTTCGGTGCGTGCGCCAGGGTTGCCGCGCATCGAGTAGCGGTTGAAGTTGTCAAAGGTACCAATGGAGGAGAGGGTGAGCTGCCCGCCTTTGGGGGCCGCAGGGTTAACATAATCAAAGTGATTAAAATTAAATGCGTACTTGGGTTCGCCCAACACGGCAAAGGCGTAGCTTTCTTTGATGGATTGGGCATGAACGTTAAACCCGATAAGGGCGATAAACAGAAGCAGTACGCGAGGCATCATATCACAGAGGTTTCCTTGTCCTGCCACAACCCGACAGGCTTCTTGCCCGAGAAATAGCGGTTGGGGTGGCGAGCGAAAATATATGAATCGCCTGGTGCGATCACCACGTTGGCTTATCGGGTTGCGCCATCCAACGCACAAAATCATCAAGCATTAATGGGCGGCTGATCCAGTATCCCTGGAAGAAATGAACCCCGCGATCGCGTAGCCATCGGGCTTGCTCTGGCGTTTCTACCCCTTCAGCAACCGTCAGCATATTAAGACGCTTAGACAGTGTCAACACCGCATCCAGTACCGGAGACGTTAGCGTTTCTGTACCAATGGCGTTGATAAATCCTCGGTCGATTTTCAGATAGTCAACGGTAAAGCGTTCCAGATAAATGAGTGCGCTGTGGCCAGTGCCGAAATCATCAATGGCAATTTCGAATCCGGCAGAGTGTAGCCATTCAAAAAGCTTTGATGCCTCGTGCTGATTGAGCATATCGCGTTCGGTGATTTCCAGTACAACCTGGAAATGGCGTGGCGGCAGGGAGGCATTCAGGTGCTGGATATCGTCTTTAAAGCTCTCACCATGCAGGTGCGTTGGCGCGATGTTGAGCCCGAGTTTTGCACCTTGCGGTAACACTTTTTTTAATGCAGGGGCATCACGGGCCACCAGTTTGAACAGATGCTGCGTCAGCGGCACGATCATTTGTTGTGATTCAGCGTAGTGAATAAACGCATCTGGCGGTATCTCACCTGTTGTCGGGTGGCGCCAGCGTAACAATACTTCTACGCCTTTTACTTCCAGCGTCGCCATTTCAACGACCGGTTGGTAGACCACATAAAACTGATCGTGTTTGATGGCGTTGAGAATATCTTTTCCCGGGCGTAAACGAATGGCGTAGATGTAGTACCACAAAAGCAACCCAGTCATGATCCCGGCCATACATCCCAACATGACGGCATACCAGACGTCAGTGTACGTCCACTCTTGTGCGTATAGCCGAATCTTCATGGGGATCCCTTTCAGCGTCGTCTGACGCCAGGTGGTATCCGGAAGTGCGGAGACGTCTATCAGTTGGGATGAAAATGTCGTGATAGCGGTATCACCGACAATAATCGCAATACCGTCAAAATCATCTTCTCGGGCGGTATAGAGCAGGTAAGGTGCCAGATTGATATTCAGTGAGGAAAACACGCCACTATTATTAAATGAAGGATTCCGGTGCCAAATCATGATCGCCGGTTTGTCAGGCATCATCGGGGTACCGGACAGCAATTCCACATCGACATCTTTGTGGATATCCAGCTTCGGAATCAGCGACAGAATAGGCGAATCCATCGCGCCAGTTGCGGAGGAGCAGAAAGCAATACCCTCTTTTACCAACAAAAAAGCGCGTACATTGAGGTTAAACGCTGCGCTGGCGGTCAGCTTGGCGGCAACTTGTTGGCAATTGTATGAGACCAGCGGTTGCAGGGCATCTGTTGTGCTTTTGAGGTCTGAGAGGTAACTGCTGATGTAATATTCGATATCGGAAAGAAGCGTTTCGTACTTAACATCTCGTTTGTGCCAGGTGGCAAAAAACTGCAGGGTGCTGACAAGTACCGCGACGGCTACCCCCGTAAAAATACAGGTAAAAAGGACATTTCGACTGGAAGATGAAGGACGTCTGAACATAGTTCCTTATGTTTACCTGGGGTATCTGCTTATTATTAAACGGCTTGATCTGTAAAACTATAACCTGGATTGATTCGTATAGTGAGATTTTTCTTAAACATAGCGCAACGCAAAAAGCACTGCCGAAGCAGTGCTTTTGATAAGTCTCATCAGGATAGCCAAGGGATAGCTGCCAAACGAAATTAACTGCGGCTCAGGACCCGGCGAGCTTCGTTGTAACGTTTTTTCCAGTAAGGCTCGTTCATGCTGGAAATGATAACGCCACTGCTGGTCGAGGCATGTACAAACTGGTTATTGCCGATATAGATACCGACGTGACGGCCGGTGGAACCCGCACGGAACAGAACCAGATCGCCTGTGCGCAGATTAGTGCGCGAAACGGATTTGCCCGTTTCCTGTTGCTCGTAGGTTGAGCGCGGAAGCTCTAAACCAAATTGCTCGCGGAACGTACGCTGTACGAAGCTTGAACAATCAATACCTTTTTTAGTGCTGCCGCCAAGGCGGTAACGCACGCCTTTCCAGTCAGCGTATTGATCCATAATACGTGATTTAACATCGATATTACGTACCATACTTTCAAATTCATCCTGAGAGGCTTGCAGTGAAGAGTTATCTCCATTACCCACAGCATGCGTCTCAGAATGCATATTCTTCGCGGTGTTTGTTGTGCTACATGCAGAAAGCAGAACCGCAACTGCTATCGCGGGAATCCCCCGCAAGATATATCTCAAAATCGGTTGAGATTTGACCATTTTGTTTGTTTTCCCTTGAAGTCCTTAACGATAAATATCGTTATAAAAAATGCCAAACGTGACGAGACTAATTACCAACGCATGATGAGACAATTCTTTAAGGTCAAATCTGTGGCAGAACGCACAAATTTATTCTTATAGTGAATAATTATCCCGCGAGGCAAAACGAGTCTGAGGTTACCCGATCGCTCCGGTCATTGCGAGTGATTTTATGTGATTTCTTATAAGAAAAAGTGATACAGAAAGTGAATAAACTGCATTGGCTAAATTAAGAACAGATAGAGTAAAAAACACGCAATTCATTCATTTTAAACAGGAATAATATGACAGGAGAATGACAGTCAGAATGATAAATTCCCGGCAGATATCATCAGGAAATCAGAAGTATCCCTGATGATGTTAATTACTCTGCGTTATTTGTTTAAAAATTGTTTATTTTTACCGGGAAGATAATGGGCAAACAGCATAACCAGGCGATCGCTTAATGGCGTCATTAACCACCAGGGCAAGCCAATCAATACGACGGTCATTGAACCTACCACGATATCTGTGAGCCAATGCGCGCCGATCATTACGCGTGGAAAGGCAAAAACCACAGTGATAATAAGGCCGATTATTCCTGCGACTTTTCCGAAATAACGCAGCATAAATGCGGAAAAAATAAGCAGCATCATACCGTGATCGCCAGGAAAACTGTCTCTGGACGCATCTTTTGTTGAAATATGCAGCAGCTCGCTGACGCGATTAATATTATCGAATGTGAGAGTGGGGCTGGCGCGCTTAACCGGAATAAGCGCCTGGCCCAACTGGTTTAATATCACCGCAGTTAGCAGCATCACCAGCCCAATTGCCACAATACGGCGACGACCTTCCTGCGTTTCTTTTAGCCAAAAACTCAGCATTAATGTACCCATCGCCAATAATGAACAGCCGTCAAATGCCCGGTTATTGGTGACAGCGACAATCCACAGAAAGAGCGGGCTCTCAACCAGCTTATGATTGAAGAAGTGGAAGATGCCCGAATCAAGAGAAAACCAGAACCCATGCCCGTGTGGAAGGTACCAGGACAGAAATAGCGCCAGACCAGCAATATTAAGCAGGAGTATTTGTGGGTATCGGGTTTTCATCGTCGTTTACCATTGCCATAAAACGGAGGCAACCTTACGCGCCAACGTCTAAACGAAGCCTCAACAATGCACTCTGTAATGCATTCCAGTCGGTCTCGGTATCGGAGATGAGTTCAATACGGCTATCAGGAGGAGCGACGTTTTGCGTCTCAATATGCCAGTCCTCACCCTGACGATTGATACGCACCAGCCCCTCTTTAATACGCATCACTCCCTTCACACGCCCAACAGGGGCGAGACGTGACCATTCCAGCAGGCCGATGGTATCGAACACCGTGTCAGCGTCAAAAATCCAGCCGCAGGCCTGATGCCCCTGACCGCTGTTCAGACTGCGACGCCAGCGTTGCTGCGCAGGCAGGCTTAGAGCTGCCAGCCCTTTTTTATCAGCATGCTGGTGAGTATGTGCCGCGCTGGAAGGAAGCTCCGTCAGATTCAGCCGGGGCAAATCCAGTAATTGTCCGTCGATTTGCCCATGATCGGCGTGAACTAACTGGCGGTTGCCGCCGTAGTGTTGCCACCAGGTTTGCAGCGCAATTTCGCTTTCTGTCGTGGCACGATCGGATTTATTGGCAACGATGATATCGGCAGATGCCAACTGATCGCGGAAATTCTCATTCGCTACGCTTTTTTCATCCAGCAACAGGCGCGGATCAAGGATACAAATCGTTGCGCGCAAGTCGATCCACGGTTCGTAAACCGGCGCGGTCAGTAAATCCAGAATCTGTTTGGGATGTCCGAGACCGGTGGGCTCAATCAGCAGCCGATCCGGTTTTCCCTGACGTAACAGCGTATTGAGGCCAACCTGCATGGGCAAACCATTAACGCAGCACATACAGCCACCGGGGATCTCTTTGAGCAATGCGCCGCTATCAGCGAGCAGTGCGCCGTCGATACCCACTTCGCCAAACTCATTGACCAGAACGGCCCACTTCTCTGCGGGGTCTTTGTTGGCCAATAGATGAAGAATAGATGTGGTTTTGCCACTGCCGAGAAAACCCGTGATGAGATTGGTTTTAGTCACGTTTACTCCAGAATCATAAATTACCGTAATGGCTTTTAACAATCCTGGCGAAAAACGGGGGAAAAGAGAAGGGCATAGAGGACGAAGACGAACTTCGTCCTGTTTAATGGCAGAAATCGTTAACTTTTTAACGTCTCGATGACAGCCTGATGTGCACCGTACTGGGCGATACGTTGCCAGGCGCGTTCCACGGTATCGACGAATTGTGGGTTCTGTGCGAGGTCTGTGTCGAAGATTTCATGCAGTGAAAGCAGCGCGCTGACGCGTTCTGATTCCGTACTCTGTTCGACGATAGTGCGGATTTTGTCACTCATCGGGTCACGAATATCAATAATTGCACCTGAATCATCAATTCCGCTTACGTAGCGCATCCAGCCCGCAATGCCGAGTGCCAGCAGCGGCCACTCGCTTTGACGTGCTAAATGAACGCGAATCCCGTCCAGCATACGTTGGGGTAATTTTTGGCTGCCATCCATCGCGATTTGCCAGGTTTTATGTTTTAGCGCCGGATTGGCAAAGCGTTCCAGCAGGCTGTCGGCATACTGGTCTAAATCGACATTGGTGATGCGCAGCGTCGGGGCTTGTTCGCTGAGCATCAGGCGGTGAGCCGCTTCGCGAAATGTGGGGTCCTGCATACAGTCGCTGATATGCTGGAATCCCGCCAGATAGCCGAGGTAAGCGAGAAACGAATGGCTACCGTTCAGCATCCGTAGTTTCATTTGCTCCCACGGCAAAACATCATCAACCATCTGTACACCGGCCATTTCCCATTGCGGACGGCCGCTGACAAAATGGTCCTCAATGACCCACTGAATAAACGGCTCGCAACTGATTGCGCATGGGTCTGCCACGCCTAATTCGCGGGCAATTTCATCCAGTGATTCTTCAGTCGCTGCCGGGACAATCCGGTCTACCATGGTTCCCGGGAAACTGACGTGCTCCTGTATCCAGTTAGCCAACTCAGGCGAGCGATTCTCCGCCATTCCCAGTACGGCGTTTTTTACCACATGACCATTGTCCGGGATGTTATCACAGGAGAGGACAGTAAACGGTTGCAGCCCACGTTGACGTCGGCGGTGCAGTGCCTCAACAATAATACCCGGTGCAGAGTGGGGTTCATCCGGTACTTGCAGATCGTGAATAATACGCGGGTTAGTGATATCGAGTGACCCGGTGGCAGGATCGATACAGTAGCCTTTTTCCGTAATGGTTAACGAGACAATCGCGACCTGAGGCTCGCAGAATTTCTCAATAATAGCAGCCAGCGAATCCAGTTTTGCATTCAGGCACTCGTTGACGGCCCCGACGATAATTGGCTGGTTACCGGCCGCACCTTTTTCCAGCACGGTAAATAAATGATCCTGCTCGCGTAGCTGACTCATCAGTTGGTCGCCGCTGAACAGGCTGATCTCACAAATCCCCCAGTCTCCGCCCTGCGAATTTAGCACCCGGTCGGTCAATAACGCCTGATGGGCACGATGAAATGCACCGAAACCAAAATGTACGATCCGCGTTTTTAGCTGTTGGCGATCGTACTGAGGCATCACGACATTTTCCGCAAGAGACGCTGAGGCAATAGTCTTCATTAAATACACCTGATTAACCATTAATTAACAATGGCAGTATAAAGTTATATGACAACAAATTGAATTGGTGTGCCTCATTTATCCGGGTAATGTGAGCTGGATCAATCAATGATGGGCGATGTGTTGATCATGTACCGGATGCCTGTATGGTAGTCGTCATAAAAGTCGTTTAATTTGGTATAACAACTTGTGAGGTGAAGCAATGGAACAAACCTGGCGTTGGTACGGACCAAACGATCCAGTATCGCTTGATGATGTGCGTCAGGCTGGCGCAACGGGTGTTGTGACCGCCTTGCACCACATTCCAAACGGTGAAGTGTGGCCCGTAGAAGAAATTCAAAAGCGCCAGGCGATTCTGGCCGAAAAAGGGCTGACCTGGTCGGTGGTGGAAAGTATCCCTGTCCACGAAGACATCAAAACACAGTCCGGCCAATATCAGACGTGGATTGCAAACTACCAGCAAAGTATTCGAAACCTGGCGACCTGCGGCATTGATACCGTGTGCTACAACTTCATGCCGATCCTGGACTGGACGCGTACCGACCTTGAATATCAGCTACCGGATGGGTCCAAAGCGCTGCGTTTCGACCAGATTGCGTTTGCGGCTTTTGAATTGCACATTCTGCAACGTCCGGGGGCTGAAGCCGATTACACCGCTGAAGAGCAGCGTCAGGCGCTGGATTATTTCAATGCAATGACCGCTGCCGACATTGAAAAGCTGACCCGCAACATTATTGCTGGTCTGCCGGGTGCCGAAGAAGGTTATACGCTGGATCAATTCCGCGCGCGCCTGGCGGAATATGATGGGATCAGCAAAGACGATCTGCGCAATAACATGGCTGTATTCCTGCGGGCGATTGTGCCTGTTGCTGAGGAAGTTGGCGTACGTCTGGCAGTGCATCCTGATGATCCGCCACGGCCAATCCTCGGTCTGCCACGTATCGTGTCGACCATTGAAGATATGCAATGGCTGAAAGAAACGGTAGATAGCATCAATAATGGTTTCACCATGTGTACCGGCTCGTACGGCGTGCGCGCCGATAACGATCTGGTAAAAATGATTGAGACCTTTGGCGATCGTATTCACTTCACACACTTGCGTTCAACCTGCCGTGAAGAAAACCCGAAAACCTTCCACGAAGGCGCACACTTGCAGGGTGACGTGGATATGGTATCGGTGGTGGCAGCCATTTTGAGCGAAGAACAACGCCGTAAGAAAGCGGGTGATTTGCGTCCGATCCCAATGCGCCCGGATCATGGACATCAGATGCTTGACGATCTGCACAAGAAAACGAATCCGGGCTACTCCGCGATTGGTCGCCTGAAAGGGCTGGCAGAAGTTCGCGGCGTGGAGCTGGCGCTGAAAAAAACGCAGTTCCGCGATCTGCTGTAATTCGTTCAACACGAGACCATAAATTGCCGGATGGCGCTTGTACCGCCCCCCGGCAATACTCAGGTGCGTTGTTATTGCTGTAATAACGCACACATCTCCTGCTCCAGTACATTTAATACCTTTCTGAGGTGCGGCACCTGCAACCCGCCAAAACCAAAGAACATCACCGCATCGGAATTTTTTTGCCGCCAGGCTGTTTCTGAACCGTTTTCAATTTCCTGTAATGTATCAAAGCGTACCCCTGCCTGCAGGCAGCGTTGGCGTAGTTTTGCGATGACGTCAGGCGACCAGTTAATGCGTAATGAGAGATGTAACCCTGCCGAGGCACCATCGATCTTTCCTTCAGGGAACAGGGCTGATAAGCCATCACGCAGTAATGCGAGGCGTGCTGCGTAGTTGCTGGCTAGCTTGCCGAGATGAGTATAAAACACCTGGTTTTGCATTAACTCGGCTAAAAACTGCTGCAATAACCACTGGCTACCATTGTTGTTCAGCGCTTTCATATTTTGAACGGCGGGCAGCAGTTCATCAGGGCAAACGAGGTAACCGAGACGTGCCCCCGGTCCCAGCGTTTTTGAGAAGGTCCCCATGTAGATAACCCGGTTGTGGTAATCCATGGCTTTCAGTGCCGGAAGGGGATTCTCACCATACGTAAATACGGCGTCGTAATCGTCTTCAATAATCCAGGCGCCCACTCGCTGTGCCCACGTGAGTAATGACTTACGTCGTTCAAGTGACAGAACACTGCCCATTGGATACTGATGAGCGGGGGTCACATAACAAAGCTGGGTTTCAACCTCGGGTAAATTATCGGTGCACAGCCCGTGATTATCCACGGCAATAGACGTAATATCGGCACCATAATAATTAAACAGATGCCATGCGCCAGAATAACAAGGTGATTCGGCGACCACGTGACATTTTTTATTCTGGCTTAGGGTGTGATGAATAATAAATATTTGGCTGAGCAGTGATAATCCTTCCTGAATTCCATCAGTAATGATGATGTTTTGTGCACAGGTATTAATGCCGCGGGATAAATTAAGGTATCTGACAATTTGCTCACGTAATGAAAATAATCCGTTTGGTGAATGATATCGAGTCAGTAGCTGCTCTTTAAGTACGCTGGGGGCATTATTCCATTTACGCCAGCTTGACCAGGGAAACGCATTGGGGTCAGGGACACCCATCCGGCAATAGCACTCACGCCCCATTTCAGCGTAAACATCGGTAGAAACACCGGCAGGCTTAGGCTTTATCGGCGGTGAGCCTTCCGCAGATGGCACGTGTACCGGGGGACTACGCATAGGTGCCGTAAATGTGACTTCATAGCCGATACCCTGCCTGCTCTTAATAAAACCTGCCGCCATCAGTTTTTCATACGCCATCACTACCGTGATTTTGGCCACATTTAGCGTCTGTGCCTGCTCGCGGATAGAAGGCAGTTTATCCCCACAAAGCAAATCGCCTTGCTGAATTGCCTGAAAGTAAAATTGAAAGATCTGCAATTGTAGCGGGGTGCGACTTTCCCTATTGAGAGACAGTGTCAGCATGAGGAAATTCCTTGTTTAAACAATAACGCCATATTACACGTTTCAGCATATTGCTATTTTGACACGCCTCATAGAGTTAAGGCTGTTCCTATAATCTGAAATCGCTGTCTCTATTTTTGCTTTTTAATATCCCTTAGCGTGATGCTATTAAAAAAATGGAGGCAGGTATGTCGTGGATAAAAAAGAACGCGCTCTGGTGTGCGTTAGGTGGCGCAGTTGTAATGGCCATTTTAATTTGGGGAACATGGCAGGGAGTACATTACACCAGCACTACGGAGTTTTGTTTATCGTGCCACTCGATGCGCACACCAGGAGAGGAGTATAAGACCAGTGTGCATTTTCGTAATGCCTCTGGTGTACGGGCGGAGTGTAAGGATTGCCACATTCCCCCGGGAGTCGTCCCGACGCTTGTGCGCAAAACCGAAGCCTTAAACGATCTCTACCACACCTTTATCTCACCTTCGATTGATACCCCGGAAAAGTTCAATGCCAAACGGGCTGAGCTCGCCCAGCGAGAGTGGGCACGGATGAGTGCCAACAATTCGGCAGCCTGTAAATCGTGTCACAGCTATGAAGCGATGGATCATGGAAAACAATCCGCCAATGCCGCAGCACAGATGACGGCGGCGGCAGCGAAGGACAGCAACTGCATTGACTGTCACAAAGGGATCGCGCACCACAAACCGGACATGAGCAGTGGCTTTCGCGATCGCTACAAGCAGCTACAACAGCAGGGGGAAAAACTATCAACTGCGACGACGCTGTTTTCGTTAAGCGAAAAAACACTAACAGCTACGGCGGGGGCACCAGCAGGGAAAGCGCTGTTATTTCCGGCAACCCAGGTCAAGGTGCTGCAAAAAGAGGGGAACAACGTCCAGTTGGAAGTGACGGGCTGGCGTGAAAGCAAGGGGCGTGGGCGGGTGATCACCCAGTATATGGGCAAACGCGTATTCTCCGCAGTCCTTGATGCTTCACTGATGGAAAACGTGAAAGTCCTGCAAACCCAGACTGACCCTGGTTCGCATCAGGAATGGCAGCAGGTGAGTGTGACCGCATGGACCTCCGCGCAGGGACTCATCGATAGCATTACTCCGGTGTGGGAGTACTCGGATCAGATGCTGCAATCGACGTGTAGCGCCTGTCACAGCACGCCGCCAGCTACCCGATACACCGCCAATGGCTGGATTGCCGGACTGAAAGCGATGTCGACGTATTATCGACTCAATCCGGTGGAAGAACGTACGTTGTTGAAATACCTCCAGACCCACGCCAGTGATGTGTCTGAACCCAACAAATAATAAGGATAAGATATGGATATTCATGACTTTAATCCGTCACGCCGTCGTTTTCTGACCGGAATGCTGGCGGTTGGCGCAGCCAGTGCGCTGGCGCCTAATCCGCTGATATCAAAAGTATGGGCGGCGGGGGAAAACCCCGAACAATGGATCCAATCCGGCTCACATTATGGTGCTTTTGAAGCCAAAGTGGTTAACGGCGAGTGGACGGAAACGCGACCGTTCAAACATGACAAATACCCGTGCGATATGCTCAATGCGGTACGTGAAATCGTCTACAACCCTTCACGGGTTCGTTATCCGATGGTTCGACTGGACTGGTTACGCAAGCGTGAGAAGTCGGATCGTAGCCAGCGGGGAGATAATCGTTTTGTGCGGGTTAGCTGGGATCAGGCGCTGGACCTGTTTTATGAAGAGCTTGAGCGGGTGCAAAAAACCTACGGTTCATCCGGCGTCTTTACCGGGCTGGCGGATTGGCAAATGGTGGGCAAATACCACAAGGCTGGCGGTGCAATGGACAGAGGGCTCGGTTTGCATGGTAGCTATGTGACGACCGTAGGCGACTATTCAGCGGCTGCAGCCCAGGTTATCTTGCCGCATGTAATTGGTTCGCTTGAAGTCTATGAACAGCAAACCTCGCTGCCGCTGGTTATCGAGAACAGCAATACCATCGTACTGTGGGGCTGTGATCCCATTAAGAATTTGCAGATTGAATTTTTGGTTCCCGATCACGACGCGTTTGGCTACTGGCAGCAGATCAAAGAGGCCGTCGCCCAAGGCAAAATGCGCGTCATCAGCGTTGATCCGGTGCGGAGCAAATCACAAAATTTTCTGGGGTGTGAACAGCTGGCGTTACGACCACAAACCGATGTTGCGTTACTGCTGGCACTCGCACATACCCTGTATGAAGAAAAACTGTACGACACAGCATTCATTAACGACTACACCGTCGGCTTCGAGCAGTTTTTACCCTACCTGATGGGAGAAACAGACAAGCAACCGAAAAACGCCGAGTGGGCTGCGGAAATCTGTGGACTGACGGCGGATCAGATCCGTGATTTTGCCCGGCTGTTGGTGAAAGGCCGGACGCAGTTTATGGGCGGCTGGTGCGTACAGCGTATGCACCACGGCGAACAGTATCCCTGGATGCTGGTGGTGCTGGCCAGTATGGTCGGTCAAATTGGGTTACCGGGCGGCGGTGTGGGGTTCGGCTGGCACTATAACGGCGGAGGGACGGTGACGTCAGCCGGACCGGTACTTTCTGGTCTGGGGAGCATTAACAATCCGCCAGAAGCGAAGTATAAACCGGATTTTCGCGGTGTATCTGAGCATATCCCTACCTCACGTATTGTTGATTGCCTGCTGGAACCGGGCAAAAAGATCGCCTTTAACGGTGAGACGTTAATCTACCCTGACATTAAAATGGCGATCTTCAGCGCGGCTAACCCGTTCCACGCCCAGCAGGATCGCAACCGAATGATCGAGGCGTGGAAGAAACTGGAGACCGTGGTGGTGTTAGATCACCAATGGACCGCATCCTGTCGTTTTGCCGATATTGTCCTGCCTGTTACTACACGCTTTGAACGCAATGATATTGAGCAGTTTGGCACTCATTCGAATAAGGGGCTGATGGCGTTGCATCAGGTCGTCAAACCGCAATATGAAGCGCGGCATGATTTCGACGTGTTTGCCGGACTCTGTAAACGTTTTGACAAGGAGACGGTATACCGGGAAAACCGCGATGAAATGCAGTGGGTACAAGCGCTCTATGACGAAGGCGTCAAAATGGGTGCCTCGCTCGGTGTCACGTTGCCAGACTTTGACACGTTCTGGAAAGGTGAAGGGTATGTTGAATATCCCGCGGGACAACCGTGGGTTCGTCATGGCGAATTTCGCGATCAGCCCGATCTTAATCCTCTGGGTACACCATCAGGTTTGATTGAAATTTACAGCAAAACGATCGCCGGTTTTCAGTATGACGATTGCCCTGGGCATCCGGTGTGGATGGAGCCGTTTGAACGTAGCCATCAGGGTAAAAAAGACAAATATCCACTGCACCTGCAATCCTGCCATCCGGATAAACGCCTGCACTCCCAGTTGTGCTCAAGTGATGCTTTTCGCAGCACGTATGCGGTAGCCGGAAGAGAACCGCTTTACATCAGCGAGCAAGATGCTGCCGCGCGGGGTTTAAAAGCCGGGGATATTGCGCGGGTCTTTAACGCACGCGGTCAGGTGCTGGCGGGGGTGGTGATTAGCCCTGATTTTACCCCTGGCGTGATCCGCATTCATGAAGGGGCATGGTATTCCCCACTGGAAGGTGGGAAAGCCGGGACGCTATGTACCTATGGCGATCCAAATGTCCTGAGCGCAGATATTGGTACGTCTCAACTGGCGCAAGGGCCTTCAGCGCATACTGTGCTGGTGGATGTTGAGCGCTATCAGCAACACGTTCCACCGGTCACGGGATTTGGTGGGCCGGAGATAGTGAAAGAGGAGGGGGGAAATGCAGCATAACCTTATTTGTCAGCAACGCGCTGCGGTCTATCAGTGGTTTTCACAATTGCTGTTTCGTGAGCTGGACCAGAAACAACTCGCTCGTCTTGAAAGCGAGGATACCCGACAGTGGCTTGCGTCGCTGGCGGGTATCCCCGGGCTTTCGCTGGATGTTAAAAAACTGGAACGTAGCCTGACGCAGGTTCTGCGTCGTGAAAGCCGACAACTGGAGCTGGCCGCAGATTTTGCAACGTTATTTCTGCTGGCGCCGCCTGGCGGTGTTTCCCCGTATGCGGGACATTATCCGCACACAACGGCGGCTGAAGAACGTCGACAAATGAATGTGCTGTTGATTGAACATGGGCTGGCTGCGCAGGAAAATGAGCCTTCCGATCATATCGCTATACAGCTGGCATTGATGGCGAGGATGGTGACCAAAGAGGAAACGCTATCTGCACAATATTACTTTTTGCATCATCACATTATGTGTTGGGCACCCTTGTTTCGTGATAGCTGCCAGCAGCGTGATGAGGCGGGATTTTATGCGCGGGCGGTTAGCGTAATTGTGGGTTTTATACGGGAAGATGAGCAGTATCTGGAATCACTGTTAATGGATGATTTTTATCTCAGTAGTCAACGCTGAAAATGACAAAGGGACAGCCTGTGCTGTCCCTGAACGTCAATGTGTGGCAGAGATATTAGTCTGCGCGACCCATATAGCGGCGTTCTTCGATATGAATACGGATTTTCTCACTTGCACTCAGATACTCAGGAACCTGGATCACCAGGCCGGTGCTCAGGGTTGCTGGCTTGTTGCGCGCACTCGCTGAAGCACCTTTAATACCCGGTGCGGTTTCAACGATTTCCAGATCTACGGTCTGCGGCAGTTCAAGCGCCAGTAATTGGCCGTCCCAGGTCAGTACCTGCATGTCCGGCATCCCGCCTTCCGGGATGAACAGCAGCTCTTCTTCGATCTGGTCTTTGGTGAAGGTATACGGGGTATAGTCTTCTTTATCCATAAAGACATATTCGTTGCCATCGACGTAGGAGAAATCAACCCCGCGGCGGCTCAGGGTGACGGTATCCACGATATCGTCGCCTTTGAAGCGCTCTTCAACTTTCAGACCAGTACGGACATCAGAAAAACGCATTTTGTACAGCGTAGCTGCACCACGTGCGGACGGTGATTGAATATCGATATCTTTTACAATCAGCAGCTTGCCGTTGTAATTCAGTACCATACCTTTTTTAATTTCGTTCGCTCTTGGCATCGAAAAAATCCTGTAGTGAGGAGTGTCTAAAATATCGCGTCAAACTACTCGCGCCGGGGCATTCAGGCAAGCGGAATTCACACTTTTGCTGGTGCAAAAAAGGTGGTATACACTCCGCCCTTCTGGTTACCTCGTTGTTGGCTGTGTGCATGCCATCTTGAGGTACGCCGAATGAATTTGTGTATACTGTTCGCTACCTGAACAATCCGATGGTTTACCCTAAAGAGAATACTGTATGGAATGCCGTCCGGATTGTGGCGCATGTTGCACTGCGCCTTCTATCTCCAGCCCTATCCCTGGCATGCCTGATGGCAAGCCCGCCAATACGCCATGCGTTCAGCTAGATGAATCCCTGCGCTGTAAGATTTTTGCGTCTCCGTTGCGCCCAAAAGTGTGTGCCGGTTTGCAACCCAGTGCGGAAATGTGCGGTAAAACGACACACCAGGCCATGCTGTACCTTATTGAGCTTGAAGCGTTGACTGCACCTTAAACGTCTTTGATGCGCACCAGGCACACAACCGTCGCGACGATCATCACCAGCGCAAACCAGAATACGGCGTGGTAATTCCAGATTTCTGCAGCAATACCTGCCAACGAGCCGGCAATGATCCAGCCTACGCGGATGGTATTGGTGTACAGCGTTGTGGCTGATCCCGCCTGTCCCGGCATCAAATCCTGAAAATAAAGCATGCCAATCCCGCCGAGGATGCCGATGTAAATCGCGTTCAGCAACTGTAAGCCGAGCAAAACCGCCGGCGAATGTGCCAACAGCATGCCCGCATAAAAAAAGAACCCGGCGATGGCGGCAATTCTCATCAACAGACGTTTGCCCAGACGTTTCGCAAAATATCCGGCAATCAGCATGGTTGGGATTTCCAACCCTGCTGCGGTGCCCATCATGATACCGGCGAGTTTTTCAGGTAGATGCAGTTCGTTGATGATAAACAGCGGCATATTAATGATATAGAGGCTGTTGGTGCCCCACATTAATGTACAGATAGCAAAAAGCAGCAGCGTATCACGACGATTACGGCGTGGAGCCTCAACCGCACCTGTCGCGAGAGGTACGCTTTTGTTCATTGACGGTAAGAAAAACCAAACCATCACGCCGCAGACAACAAATGCCACCGCGGCGCTGAGATACATCACCGTAAAGCTGAACCCCATGGCCAGCGCGTAAGCCAACGGTGGGCCGATCACCCATGCCAGTGAAACCTGAGCACGTAAAATAGAGCTGAACATGACGGCTTCCCGGCCAGTGCGATCGGCATGTTCACGGGCGAGAGCAAACATTTGCGGGTTGGCGGTGGAGCCAAAGCTACTGAGGAATACACCGACAAACAGCAAAATAAAATAGTTTCGGTTCCAGGCAAACAGCACGCAGGCCAGCATGCCAAGTACGCAGCAAAAAACGATCAGGTTTTTACGATCGCCTTTTTTGTCAGAGCGTCCGGCCAGAAACTGACTTACCAAAATGCCGATGACGGCGCTCCCGGTAAAAAAGAAGCCCACCATTCCCGGACGAGCATGGACTTCATCGGTCAGAAAAAGGCTGAGCGTAGGTGTCTGCAATGCCCCGGCGATACCCGTGAGAAAAGCGACAAGCAGGAACGCCGAAGACGTTAAATCAAACGCCTTGGGTGTGGCGGCTACGGGGGTGTTATGCATGTTTAGCTATCAGTGGAGTGAAGAGAGGCGGAGTTTACGCTGCTCGCCAGAAAATAAACAGGGCACTAAATCAAAATCGATATGGAAAATCAAAATGTCATTTCAGTCTGAGAAGTCCACATGCTGACGATGCTGAAGTTGGGTAGCTGAACACGTTTTTGCGTCAGCTTGTTTCAAAGAGCCGTCGAGAAAATGTGCGGTATATCTAAATTCAGCAAGTTAATTGTTAACTTTACTTGCGTGCTGAAGCAGAAAGATCCAGACTCCTTGAAACGTTTCAGCGTCATCTTGCCTTAACTGATGGAGTCGGGTGACGCCTTTTTTCTCATGTTAGCTGAATCGTTTCAATTCAGCAGGAGAGGAGAATCATGTTCCAGTTATCTGTTCAGGATATTCACCCGGGCGAACAGGCCGGGAACAAAGAAGAGGCTATTCGCCAGGTTGCCGCAGCCCTGGTGCAAGCGGGCAACGTTGCGGACGGCTATGTCAATGGCATGCTGGCACGCGAACAACAAACATCGACGTTTCTCGGCAATGGTATTGCCATTCCTCACGGTACGACAGATACACGCGATCAGGTGCTGAAAACCGGGGTTCAGGTGTTTCAGTTTCCGCAAGGTGTGACGTGGGGCGAAGGTCAGGTTGCGTATGTGGCAATCGGCATTGCAGCCAGCTCAGATGAACACCTTGGGTTGCTGCGTCAGCTGACTCATGTATTGAGTGATGACTCGGTTGCGGAACAGTTGAAATCCGCCACCACGGCAGAAGAGTTGCGTGCATTGCTGATGGGCGAAAAGCAGAGCGAGCAGCTGAAGCTTGATAACGAAACGCTGTCGTTGGACGTCGTCGCCAATTCACTGGTGACGCTGCAGGCGCTGAACGCCGCACGTCTGAAAGAAGCCGGTGCAGTAGATGCCACCTTTGTGGCCAGAGCGATTAACGAGCAACCAATGAATCTTGGTCAGGGCATCTGGCTGAATGATTGTGCTGAAGGCAATGTGCGCAGCGCCGTCGCGGTCAGTCGTGCGGCAAGCGCATTTGACGTGCAGGGAGAAGCTGCTGCGCTGCTGGTTACTGTCGCGATGAATGATGACCAGCCCGTTGCGGTGCTGAAGCGTCTTGGCGATCTGTTGCTGAGCAATAAAGCTGACCGTTTGCTGAAGGCGGATGCTGCGACGGTGTTGGCGCTGCTGACCAGTGATGATGCATTAACTGATGATGTACTGAGTGCCGAGTTTGTAGTGCGTAATGAGCATGGTTTACATGCCCGTCCGGGCACCATGCTGGTGAATACGATTAAACAATTTAATAGTGAAATAACCGTGACAAATCTTGATGGAACCGGAAAACCGGCAAATGGACGCAGTTTGATGAAAGTGGTGGCATTGGGCGTGAAAAAAGGACACCACCTGCGCTTTACCGCACAGGGTGAGGATGCTGAACAGGCGCTGAAAGCCATTGGCGATGCCATCGCGGCAGGTCTTGGGGAGGGCGCATAATGAGCAGACGTGTTGCAACTATCACCCTGAACCCGGCTTATGATCTGGTCGGTTTTTGCCCTGAAATTGAACGCGGTGAAGTCAATCTGGTGAAAACGACCGGTCTGCATGCCGCGGGAAAAGGGATTAACGTCGCAAAAGTGCTTAAGGATTTGGGGATTGACGTGACGGTCGGCGGCTTTCTGGGGAAGGACAACCAGGATGGTTTTCAGCAATTGTTCAGTGAACTGGGCATCGCTAACCGTTTTCAAGTGGTGCAGGGGCGTACCCGTATTAATGTCAAGCTGACTGAAAAAGATGGTGAAGTTTCTGACTTCAATTTTTCCGGCTTTGAAGTCACGCCGGCTGACTGGGAACGCTTTGTGAATGACTCACTGAGCTGGCTGGGGCAATTCGATATGGTGTGCGTCAGCGGCAGCTTGCCGACCGGCGTGAGCCCTGAAGCATTCACTGACTGGATGACGCGCCTGCGCAGTCAGTGTCCATGCATTATCTTTGATAGTAGTCGTGAAGCGCTGGTCGCCGGGCTGAAAGCGGCTCCGTGGCTGGTGAAACCAAACCGTCGTGAACTGGAAATCTGGGCTGGCCGTAAGCTGCCAGAAATGAAAGATGTTATCGATGCGGCACATGCTCTGCGTGAACAAGGCATTGCGCACGTGGTGATTTCACTCGGTGCGGAAGGCGCTTTATGGGTTAACGCTTCGGGTGAATGGATTGCTAAACCACCGTCAGTTGAGGTGGTCAGCACTGTAGGTGCGGGTGATTCGATGGTTGGCGGTCTGATTTATGGCTTGCTGATGCGTGAATCCAGCGAACATACCCTGCGTCTGGCGACGGCAGTTGCCGCCCTGGCGGTAAGCCAAAGTAATGTTGGCATTACCGATCGTCCTCAGTTGGCCGCAATGATGGCGCGTGTCGACTTAAAACCGTTTAACTGACAGCAGGAGAGGCATAATGAAAACGCTGCTGATTATTGACGCTAATCTCGGCCAGGCTCGCGCCTATATGGCGAAAACCCTGCTTGGAGCGGCGGCACAAAAAGCGCATCTGGAGATCATCGATAATCCAAATGATGCAGAGCTGGCGATTGTCCTGGGCGATAAGCTGCCTGTCGACAATTCGCTGAACGGCAAAAAGGTCTGGCTGGGTGACATCGGTCGTGCGGTTGCGCATCCCGAGCTTTTTCTCAGTGAAGCAAAAGGCCATGCGCAGCCATATAGCGCGCCGGTTGTGGCAACGCCAGTGGCAAGCAATGGTCCAAAACGTGTGGTGGCAGTGACAGCTTGTCCAACAGGTGTCGCACATACGTTTATGGCTGCTGAAGCCATTGAAACCGAAGCGAAAAAACGCGGCTGGTGGGTGAAAGTGGAAACCCGTGGCTCTGTAGGGGCTGGTAATGCCATTACGCCGGAAGAGGTTGCCGAGGCTGATCTGGTGATTGTGGCGGCTGATATTGAGGTTGATCTGGCGAAATTTGCTGGAAAACCGATGTATCGCACGTCTACGGGCCTGGCGCTGAAGAAAACGAAGCAGGAACTGGATAAAGCGCTGGATGAAGCGACCCCGTACCAGCCTGCCGGGAAGAATCAGACTGCGGCCACCGAAGGAAAAAAAGAGGGCGCGGGCGCGTATCGTCACCTGCTGACCGGTGTGTCTTACATGCTGCCGATGGTGGTTGCGGGCGGTCTGTGTATTGCGCTGTCATTCGCCTTTGGTATTGAAGCATTCAAAGAGCAAGGTACGCTGGCGGCAGCACTGATGCAGATTGGTGGGGGCTCAGCCTTCGCACTGATGGTGCCCGTTCTGGCAGGTTATATTGCATTTTCTATCGCAGACCGTCCCGGTCTGACGCCGGGTCTTATCGGCGGTATGCTGGCGGTAAGCACCGGTTCTGGCTTTATCGGTGGGATTATCGCCGGTTTCCTTGCCGGTTATGTGGCGAAGCTCATCAGCACGAAGTTGAAACTCCCACAGAGTATGGAAGCGCTGAAACCGATTCTGATTATTCCGCTGCTTTCGAGCCTGGTCGTTGGTCTGGCAATGATTTACCTGATTGGTAAACCGGTTGCGGGCATTCTGGAAGGCCTGACTCACTGGCTGCAAACCATGGGGACGGCGAATGCGGTTCTGCTTGGCGCGATTCTTGGTGGCATGATGTGTACCGACATGGGCGGTCCAGTGAACAAAGCGGCCTACGCTTTTGGGGTGGGTCTGCTGAGTACGCAAACTTATGCACCGATGGCAGCCATTATGGCGGCAGGTATGGTGCCACCGTTGGCTCTGGGTCTGGCAACGCTGGTTGCGCGTCGTAAGTTCGACAAAGCACAACAAGAAGGTGGCAAAGCGGCACTGGTTCTGGGTTTGTGCTTTATCACCGAAGGGGCAATTCCGTTCGCGGCACGCGATCCGATGCGTGTTCTGCCATGCTGTATCGTCGGTGGCGCGGTGACGGGAGCAATCTCAATGGCTGTGGGTGCGAAGTTGATGGCACCACACGGCGGACTGTTTGTACTGCTGATCCCTGGTGCCATTACCCCTGTACTTGGTTACCTGATGGCGATTGTTGCTGGTACGCTGGTGGCAGGTCTCTCCTACGCGGTGCTGAAGCGCCCGGAAGTGGACGCCGTTGCGAAAGTAGCCTAACCCTTCTTTACTTCCCAGGGCAGAGATTTCTCTGCCCTTTTTTATTCTTTGATCCCGACAGTTGCGGCACCGCCACAATAATCCATCCTGCCTTAACCAAATTCGATAAAGTGCCCTTAAATCAAACTCATCACGGAAATCGAATATGAAAAAAACGCACATTTTTGCCTCTCTGTCACTCGCTACGCTGTTGCTTACAGGGTGCTCAACCACTTATGTGATGACAACAACATCAGGGACAACGATAGAGACGCAAGGAAAACCTGAGCAGGATTCCGGGACAGGATTGACAAAATATGCTGATACCTATGGCTATCACCGCGTGATTAAAAGCAGCGAGGTGAAGCAAATAGATAAAGGTAAGACGGTATTGCTATGGTGAACCCGGTCAGGTAAGTCGCGAAGCATTCAGGGGGCGATATCGCTTTCGGCCCCCCAGAATAAAACGGGTCAGGCAATCATTGGCGCGATGATAAAACCAAAGGCAACGCCCGCGATGATCCCACCCAGTCCTGGTAACATAAACGGATGGTTTAAGACGTACTTGCCCACGCGTGTTGTCCCGGTGGTGTCGAACTCCATTGCCGCCAGTGAAGTGGGGTATGTGGGGAGAACAAACACACCAGTCACTGCCACATAGGAAGCCAGAATGGCCCAGGTGGGTACGCCGAGCGCGACGGCAAGCGGGATAATCAGCGGCGTGGTGGCTCCCTGCGAATAGAGCAGCGCGCAGGTCCCAAACAGTACCAGAGCCAACAGCATCGGGTAGGCCTGTAGAATATTACCCGCGATGTCTTTAATTTCCGCTAAGTGTGCGTCAATGAATGTGGTTCCCAGTGTAACAATGCCGAGAATGACGGCCAGCGAACTCATCCCTGCTCGAAAAGTGGATGTCAGTACAATGGCATCTGTAGATGTTTTGCATAACACGACCATCAGGCAAGCGGCAGATAACATGCAGATAATAATGATATCCCGCGTATTCATCGGACTACCGACGTCGAATCCCGGACGTAGCTGAGGGCAGGCAGCAAGGATGACGATGACGATGGTTGCCAGCATAAACAGAGCGACGGAAAGCACGGCACCCGGCGTCGTACTACTCTGGCTTTCATATTTACGGACCAGACCTTTTTGCAGGCGTTGCAGATACACTTCGTCATCCTGTAGCTCGCACCCCTGGCGTGAAGCGATGAATGCGGCCACCATGGCGGCAACGAACGAGGCGGGCAGGCATACCGCCATGACCTGTATAAAGCTGACGCCGTTTCCTTCCATGATGGTCAGCATTGCAGCCATTGCAGCACTGATCGGTGAGCCGGATATTGCCACCTGAGAGGCGACGACGGACCCTGCGAGTGTGCGTGAGGGGCGGATACCAGACTCTTTTGCTACTTCGGCAATGACCGGTAGGGTAGAAAAGACAATAAATCCGGTCCCCGCCATAATGGTCATCGACCAGGTAATAATAGGCGCAATAATATTGATATATTTAGGGTTACGCCGCATAAAGTTCCCGGCAACACGTACCAGATAATCCATACCTCCGGCGGCCTGTAGCGCCGATGCTGCCACGACAACCGTCATAATAATAAGAATAACGTCCACGGGCGGCGAACCAATTTGCAGCCCAAATCCCAGCGTTAATATAGCCAGCCCCAGCCCGCCACATAAACCGATACCAATTCCGCCAAGGCGGATGCCAAAGAATATTGCCCCTAACACTACGATAATTTCCAGCCAAATCATGATGGCCTCCGCCAGAGAATAATTGGTTATTAAAATGGGTGTTTATTTAATGCAACAATTAGCCAGGTATAGATTTTCATTGCACCAAAAGGTGATTTTTACCAACGCGTTTCTCGTACCATTTAATACCGGCGCGAACCAACGAACCGGTTGAATCAATATATTTTTCAGGTGACGTTTTGACAGCCTCAGCAAGGATGACGGGGACTTCCGTACATCCCAGGACGATAACTTGTGCGCCGCGAGAAAAGAGTGCCTGAGCCTGTTCATTCATCAGCATTTGTGCCCGCTTAGCATCACCGGCTTTTAAGCAATAGATGCTTTCCATCACTTTTTCCTGACTGGCAGAGTCAGGACTGATGCAGGTTAGCCCAAGCGATTCAATGCCTTTCTGATAGAGACCCATGTACAACGTGGCGTTGGTGGCGAGCAGTCCAATACGTGATTTTCCACAGTTCTTGACCTCGTTAATGGTCGTTTCAACGATACTGAGCAACTCTGTGTGACAGCACTCTTTTAATTCATTAAACCAAAAGTGGGCGGTATTACAGGGGATCACAATACATTCCGCGCCAGCATCTTCGAGTTTATGCATATAATCACGCATTGCCGGGAGTGGGGAATTACCATGATGCATTAACGCGTCAGTTCGGTCAGGAATGTCAGGAATAGATGAAATAATTAATGGGATATGTTCCTGGTCACGTTGTGCCGCGGTAAAGGTGACGAATTTATTAAAGAGATCGACGGTTGCCGCTGGCCCCATACCACCAAGTACGCCAATTAAACCTTTCACGATATATACCTCAATTCACCAATGATTAATATTCAGAGCTACGTTGTATCTGCTGGTCATGTTTAACAGCAGTGAGGCGTGAGGAGAAATGCAATAATGTTTTGTTCAATGCAAAAACCGCATGGATGTGGCTTCGTTTGTCACCTCAGCAGGCCGATATTCAGCCTGAGGTCCGACAATACGCGGCAGGCGAGCGGTCGTGGCCGAGGGGGAGGGAGGCATGGTAATGTTGAAAACGAAGGCTTGATGCAAAAAACGAATCACCAGGTGGCGATGATGAATTTCATCTCTGGAAATATTCAGGCATGATGCTTAAAGCCAATTGGCATATTTAAACATCCGCGTGACAGGCATGAAAAATATTGAGACAAAATGGTTATATGATTTCCTGACGCTGGAGGCGTGTCGTCATTTTTCCCAGGCGGCCGAGGAACGCAATATATCCCAACCGGCATTTAGCAGGCGGATCAAGGCGCTCGAATCAGCCGTGGGGGTACAGCTTTTTGATCGCACGACGAGCCCACTGCAACTCACGGAGGAGGGTAAGTTATTCCATTCGCAAACCCGTAGTCTGCTGCAACAGCTGGAATGCAATCTGGATGAGCTAAGTGGGCACAACCTGCTTGGGGTACCCAATATCAAAATAGCGGCGGCACATTCTCTGTCGCTGACTATGTTGCCCAGATTAGTGCACTCAATGGCGGCCTGGGGGGAAGAGTTTGTTTATCACGTCGAGGCGATTGATGTGGTGCAAGCGGTGAATACCCTGCGTGAAGGGAAAAGTGATTTTATTATCTCCTTTCGGGATGAAGATTTAATGCAGTCACCTTTCTGCGGTTTGAAGGTTTTTGAGTCTGAGCTGTATCCCGTCTGTGCGACTGACGCGCAGGGGAAGGCGTTGTTTGATATCTATCAGCCGCAGGCGCCGATCCTGAACTATACCAGCACATCCTACATGGGAAGATTGGTAAACCGTCATCTGGCGGAAGTGGGGGGCATTTCTGCTCGTACTCTGTTTATGTCTTCGATGAGTGAGTTATTGAAAAATATGGCATTAGATGGGCATGGTATCGCCTGGCTACCGGCGTGGACTATCGTAAACGAACTGCGCGACAAGCGGCTGGTTTGTCTGCAGACGCCGGAACTGATGGTGCCTATTCAGGCCTATATTTACCGGATGGACACCCGCCTGAATAAAACGGCTGAGCACTTCTGGCGGATTTTGTACAACCACATGCCGGAGGATCTGGTTTCGCTCAGTTAATGCACGCAGTCCGCCTGGCGCATCTGAAAAACCTCCGGTTATCCGGAGGTTTTTTTTCTGGATTGTTCAATTTGTGTTCTGTCTCTCATTTTTTCTCTCCCTTGCAAACTGTATCTATAAAAAATTGTGACTCTGTTCATATCTATTTATTTTAGATCTTGCGGATGGATTTACTTTACAAAAAACCTGGCTAACATGAACACGTGTTTGATAGTGAACATGTGCTCTAATAATCCTTTTGGTGGCAAGGGTTATTTCTGACGAACTCATTAGTGGTAATTATATTGCCAGGGGACGTGCTATGCGTGAAAAGGAATACATAGTAACCATTGGCTCGGCCAATATGGATGTCGCCGGGTATTCGCATGCTTCTCTGAATTATGCGGACTCGAATCCGGGAAAAATAAAATTTACGCCAGGCGGCGTGGGACGCAATATCGCTCATAATTTGGCGCTGCTGGGGAAAGATTCATGGTTACTGACTGCCGTTGGTAACGATTTCTATGGGCAATCACTGCTGGCGCAAACTAATCAATCTGGTGTTCATGTCGAAAAATGCCTGATTGTTGCTGGAGAAAATACATCAAGCTATTTGTCGCTGCTTGATAATACCGGTGAGATGCTGGTTGCCATTAATGATATGAGTATTACTGACCACATTTCAGCGGATTTTTTGTCGCAACATCGTGATTTTATTCGTGCAGCAAAAGTTATTGTTGCTGACTGTAATATCAGCGAAGACGCGCTGACATGGGTGTTGGAAAACGCGGGTGAGGTACCGGTGTTTGTTGACCCGGTATCGGCATGGAAGTGCGTTAAAATTCGCGAACAACTCGGCAAAATCCACACCTTAAAACCTAATCGACTTGAAGCTGAAACCCTGAGTGGTATTGCCCTCTCCGGGCGAGAGGATGTTGGCAAAGTTGCCACGTGGTTTCATGAACGCGGCCTAAACCGCCTGGTGCTCAGCATGGGGGGGGACGGTGTTTATTATAGTGATATCTCGGGGTGTAGCGGCTGGTCGCTGCCCATTAAAACTCACGTCATTAATGTTACGGGGGCGGGTGATGCCATGATGGCAGGACTGGCATCCTGCTGGGTAGACGGTTTGCCCTTTATTGATTCGGTTCGATTTGCGCAGGGTTGCTCATCGATGGCACTGGCCTGTGAATATACCAATAACCCTGATTTGTCTGTTGCGAATGTTAGCTCATTAGTGGAGAACACAGAATGTCTGAATTAACTCTTTCCTCTGAATTATTACAAATATCTCCAGAAGTTCAGGAAGCATTAAACAGTAAAAAACCCATTGTTGCACTTGAATCAACCATTATTTCCCATGGCATGCCATTTCCACAGAATGCGCAGACAGCAATTGAAGTAGAAGAAACTATTCGCAAACATGGTGCTGTGCCTGCAACCATTGCCATTATTGGCGGAGTAATGAAAGTTGGCTTGAGTAAAGACGAAATTGAGCTTTTGGGACGTGAAGGGCATAACGTTGCTAAAGTAAGTCGTCGAGATTTACCGTTTGTTGTCGCGGCGGGGAAAAATGGTGCGACTACCGTTGCCTCTACCATGATTATTGCCGCTATGGCGGGAATTAAAGTATTTGCAACCGGAGGTATCGGCGGTGTTCACCGTGGGGCTGAGCATACATTTGATATTTCTGCGGATCTACAAGAACTGGCACATACCAATGTCACGGTTATTTGCGCAGGGGCAAAATCTATTCTCGATCTCGGATTAACAACCGAATATTTAGAAACCTTCGGTGTACCGCTCATTGGTTATCAGACAACATCACTGCCAGCATTTTTCTGCCGCACCAGCCCGTTTGACGTCAGCATTCGTCTGGACAGCGCAAAAGAAATTGCCCGTGCGATGGCGGTGAAATGGCAAACCGGCCTGAACGGCGGCCTGGTTGTCGCAAACCCAATCCCTGAACAGTTTGCAATGGCAGAGGAAAAAATTAACGCGGCAATCGATAGGGCAGTGAAGGAAGCTGAAGAGCAGGGCGTTGTGGGCAAAGATAGCACGCCGTTCCTTCTGGCACGGGTTGCGGAACTGACCGGAGGCGACAGTCTGAAATCTAACATTCAGTTGGTGTTCAACAACGCCGTACTGGCTTGCGAGATTGCGAAGGAATATCAACGCCTCGCCTGACCGAATGTACCGGGCAGAAAGTGGTCGCCCGTGAATATCAAACCTACCAAAACCTGGCGTTAGCGCCGGGTTTCCTGGCATGAAGGGATTTCATTATGGATATAATGAGAAGTGTTGTGGGTATGGTGGTATTACTGGCCATCGCGTTTCTGCTGTCAGTAAATAAAAAACGTATTAGCCTGCGTACCGTTGGTGCTGCGTTGGTTCTGCAAATCGCCATTGGCGGTATCATGTTGTATTTCCCTCCGGGGAAATGGCTGGTTGAACAGGCGGCACTCGGCGTCCACAAGGTCATGTCATATAGCGATGCAGGAAGTGCATTTATTTTTGGCTCGTTGGTCGGTCCTAAAATGGATGTGCTGTTTGACGGTGCCGGTTTTATCTTTGCCTTCCGGGTTCTCCCTGCCATCATTTTTGTTACCGCGCTGATAAGCCTGCTTTACTACATTGGCGTAATGGGACTGTTGATCCGTATTCTCGGTGGTATTTTCCAGAAAGCGCTGAACATCAGTAAAATCGAATCATTTGTTGCGGTGACGACGATTTTTCTCGGGCAAAACGAAATTCCGGCAATCGTGAAACCCTTTATTGATCGCCTGAATCGCAATGAGCTGTTTACTGCAATTTGTAGCGGGATGGCGTCTATTGCGGGTTCAATGATGATCGGTTACGCCGGAATGGGGGTCCCCATCGATTATTTGTTGGCGGCATCATTGATGGCAATTCCTGGCGGGATTTTGTTCGCGCGTATGTTGAGCCCGGCAACAGAAGAATCTCGCGTTACCTTCGAGAATCTGTCGTTTACTGAGACACCACCGAAAAGCATCATCGAAGCGGCGGCGAGCGGGGCGATGACCGGGCTGAAGATTGCCGCAGGCGTTGCGACGGTGGTAATGGCATTTGTCGCTATTATTGCGTTAATTAACGGCATTATTGGTGGCGTTGGCGGTTGGTTTGGCTTCGGTCACGCGACCCTGGAAGGCATTTTTGGCTATATCCTGGCTCCGCTGGCATGGATTATGGGGGTGGACTGGAGCGATGCAACGCTGGCGGGGAGCCTGATCGGGCAGAAGCTGGCGATTAATGAGTTTGTCGCTTATCTCAACTTCTCACCGTACCTGCAAACGGGTGGGACGTTGGATGTGAAGACCATTGCGATTATTTCGTTTGCCCTGTGTGGTTTTGCAAACTTTGGTTCGATTGGTGTCGTCGTCGGTGCGTTTTCAGCCATTGCGCCACAGCGCGCACCGGAAATCGCACAGCTTGGGATGAGAGCACTGGCTGCGGCAACGCTTTCTAACCTGATGAGCGCCACAATAGCCGGTTTCTTTATTGGTTTAGCATAGCCGGATGCTTTGCCGGATGACGGCTAACGCCTTATCCAGCCTACGAGGAAGAGTTGTTGCTTGTAGGCCAGGTGGTAGCAGTTTGCGAGGAAGTGTCGTTGTTTGTAGGCCGGATAAGCGTAGCGCCATCCGGCATTACCTCTAAGCGGTTTTCAGCAAATACAGGGCATTATCGGCAGAGAGCGTCGGGTTGTTAATACTGACGCTGGCGCGTGATAATGCTGCACAGGCCATTGCAAACTGCGCGCTTTCGCGGAACTCACTGCCTTCCAGAAAGCTGTATAACAATCCCGCCATAAATGCGTCATCGGCACCGAAGCTGTCTATCACTGTATGCTTCGGCGGTGTCAGTAAAAATTGCTCTCCGTCCTTTTCGCTGCAAAAAACGGATTCGTCCTCCAGACATACAAAGATGCGTTTTACCCCCTGTTGATGGAGGTCGTTGACGGCCTGCACGCGATCCGCATCCGACTGGACAGGCTTACCCCATAAAATGCCAAGCTCTTTCTGCGTGGGTTTGAGCGTATGAATACGTGTAAACCAGGTCTTCATTTTTGCTGCTTTGAACTCTGAAACGGTATCAATAAATACCGGAATGTCATCAGCAATAGTAAATACCCACTCGATGGCTTCAGCCGTCAGGTTGCAATCTGCCAGCACGACGCCGGAATGGCGGATAAGATCCCGTGAACCGTTCAGCAACTGCGGCGTTAGCTGTTGCAGAATGTGGGTATCGTTAATCGCCAGTACGGTCTCTTCCTGCTGATTCGCGATCGACAAGTAGGTGGAGGTGTTATGTCCATGCAGACGAATACAGTTGGAAACGTTAACACCAGCCTGACGGGTCTGTTCCAGCAGCGTTTCGCCATAGAAATCGCTGCCAACCGCGGAAATTAAATGCACGTCACGGCCCAGTAGTGCCAGGTTGTGGGCGATGTTTCGCCCCACGCCGCCAGCAGAACAGTGGATGCTGCCGGGGTTAGATGCGGCTTGAGGATAGTGGATGTCAGCGACACCACGAATATCCATGTTTATTGCCCCGACGACGACGCAATAATCTTGTTCGGTAAGGATATAACCTTTACCTTTGATCATTCCTTTGCGCATCAAATCCATAATATGTGCGGCGACGCGCGAACGGCTGATCTGCAAAATATCGGCGATTTCATTTTGTTGTATCAGCGGATTGCGTCGCAGGATCTTAAGGATCTGCTTTTCCCTGTCGTTCATGATTATGCAACCGCCTTTTCAGTTTGCTGCGCTTTCAGCCATGCAATTTCTTCGGCCCAGATATCAGGGTTGATGGTTTCCAGTACCAGTGGGATGCCGTCAAAACGGCTGTCCTGCATGATCCAGCGGAATGCATCGTGACCGATATTGCCTTCCCCTAAGCTATGGTGGCGGTCAACGCGGCTGCCAAATGCGCTCTTGGCATCGTTCAGGTGCATACCGCGTAAATAGTTAAAGCCGACAATACGTTCAAATTCAGCGAATGTCTTTTCACACTCGTCAGCGGAACGCAAATCGTAACCGGCCGCGAAGGCGTGGCAGGTGTCGATGCAGACACCTACACGGGATTTATCCTCGACGCCGTCGATGATTGCCGCCAGATGCTCGAACTTAAAACCAAGATTACTGCCTTGCCCGGCGGTGTTTTCAATGACTGCCGTCACGCCCTGGGTCTGAGCAAGGACAATGTTGATTGATTCCGCAATACGCGCCAGGCATTCATCTTCCGGGATCTGCATTAAGTGGCTGCCCGGGTGAAAGTTAAGCAGGGATAAACCAAGCTGCTCGCAGCGCTGCATTTCATCAAGAAAAGCATCGCGTGATTTTTCCAGCGCCTCGCTGACGGGATGGCCGAGGTTAATCAGGTAGCTATCATGTGGCAGGATTTGTGCGGAGGAAAAGTGATATTTCTCGCAGGCTGACTTGAAGTCATCAATGACTTCAGTGGTCAATGGTGCGGCGCGCCACTGGCGCTGATTTTTGGTGAACAGGGCGAATGCGGTCGCTTCGATTTCTGCAGCTCGAATAGCGGCGTTAGCCAGACCGCCAGCGGCGCTTACATGCGCTCCGATGTATTTCATAAATTAAACCCGCCATACTCAAAAGGGAAGAGTATAGCGGGTTAATGGAGGTGAGTCGTGATCGATTATGCCATCAGCGCGTGGATGGCAACGTTAATCGCGCCACCGCCCACAATCAGCCAGACAAACAGCACCAGTGCCATCAGCAGAGGTTTTGCACCGGCTTTTTTCAGTGCACTCACGTGAGTGGTTAACCCCAGTGCTGCCATCGCCATAGCCAGCAACACGGTGTCCAGCGTAACCAGCATGTTCACCACTGACTGTGGCAGCAGGTGGAACGAGTTAAAAATCGCGACCACAATAAACAGGATGGCAAACCACGGAATAGTGATTTTACTTTTCTCTCCGCCGGTCGCCGGAGACAGTTGTTTAACACGTGCTGCCAGGATGATGAGGAACGGAGCCAGCATCATGACGCGCAGCATTTTAGCAATGACGGCTGCGTTTTCAGCTTCCGGGGTGATTGCATGCCCGGCGGCAACAACCTGTGCAACTTCATGCATCGTGGAGCCAATATAAATCCCGTAGGTTTCCGGGCTAAACCAGTGCGCCAGTAGCGGATACATTGCCGGGTACAGGAAGATAGCAATGGTCCCGAAGATAACCACGGTAGCAACGGCGACCGTTACCTTACTGGCTTCTGCTTTCACCACCGGCTCAGTGGCTAATACCGCGGCGGCACCACAAATGCTGCTCCCCGCACCAATCAACCAACTGGTGTGTTTGTCCAGACCAAATACTTTCTGTCCGAGGAAACAGGCCAGCATAAAGGTGCTGCTGAGCGTCAGGACATCAATGACGATACCGCTGACACCAACGTCGGCTATTTGGGCGAAGGTGAGGCGGAAACCATACAGGATGATCCCCAGACGCAGTAAATGTTGCTTGGCAAACAGCACGCCACCGTCACAGCTTTTCCAGATTTGTGGATACACGGTGTTGCCGATAACCATCCCGAATAAGATGGCTAAGGTGAGGGCGCTGAACCCGGCACCTGCGACGGCGGGAATGGAACCTCCCCATAAGGCGGCCCCGGTGATAACTGCACTCAGGGCAAGCCCCGGAATAAAATGCCACACTGTACGACGATGATTCTGTAGGGCGAGTTCAGTCATAACCCCTCCTGAACAATTTGAATGATTTCTTGGCAAAAATTGTAAGGTGAAGTGGCTTAAAAATAAAATTGATTATATATTTATAATTAATCTTTATAAGTGGTAAGCACGGGCTACCCGGTGGAAAACGACTATGCATATCACCCTGCGACAACTTGAAGTGTTTGCTGAGGTACTGAAAAGCGGCTCGACGACTCAGGCATCTGTCATGTTGTCATTGTCGCAGTCAGCGGTGAGTGCTGCGCTTACCGATTTAGAAGGGCAACTTGGCGTGCAACTGTTTGACCGCGTGGGCAAGCGGCTGGTCGTCAATGAGCACGGGCGCTTACTCTATCCGCGTGCGTTGGCCTTGCTCGAGCAAACGACAGAAATCGAACAGCTTTTTCGTGAAGATAATGGCGCGATTCGCGTCTATGCCAGTAGCACCATCGGCAACTATATTTTACCTGCCATGATTGCAGGTTACCGGCGTGATTTCCCCGATTTGCCGTTGGAACTCAGCGTGGGCAACAGCCAGGATGTTATCAATGCTGTGCTGGATTTTCGGGTCGACATCGGGCTTATCGAAGGGCCATGTCACAGTACGGAGATCATCTCTGAACCGTGGCTGGAAGATGAGCTGGTGGTATTTGCTGCGCCGTCATCGCCGCTAACCACGGGTCCCGTGACGCTGGAGCAACTTGCGGCTTCGCCCTGGATCCTGCGCGAACGTGGGTCCGGTACTCGCGAGCTGGTGGATTATCTGTTGCTGTCTCATCTACCGAGATTTCAGATGGCAATGGAGTTGGGTAACTCTGAGGCCATTAAACATGCTGTTCGCCATGGACTGGGGATCAGCTGCTTGTCACGTCGGGTTATTGCAGAACAACTGCAGGCAGGAACGTTAAGCGAAGTTCCGGTACCGTTGCCGCGTCTGGTCCGCACGCTTTGGCGCGTCCATCATCGCCAAAAACATCTTTCAAACTCGCTGCTGCGTTTTTTACGTTATAGCGACCAGGTAGAGCAGGTTGAATAAGACTCTGATGCGTCGCACCTGCAATGAACACCCCATCTTCAACTGAGGGCAATCGTCATACGTTGCCCAGTTTCTGCTTTACTTATAATCCGCGGCCAGTCATGAAGGTCTCTTATAACTGCGCATTTGTGCCGGAAGAATGCCATTTCGTCTGCTACAATCGCGCCTCATTTTTTGGATGGATAGCATTTTCACATGGTTTCCGAAACTAAAACCACAGAAGCGCCCACGCTACGCCGTGAACTGAAGGCGCGTCACCTGACGATGATCGCCATTGGCGGTTCCATCGGTACGGGTCTTTTCGTTGCATCTGGTGCAACTATTTCTGCGGCGGGTCCTGGCGGCGCGCTGTTTTCCTATATTCTGATTGGCCTGATGGTGTACTTCCTGATGACCAGTCTCGGTGAGCTGGCAGCCTATATGCCGGTTTCCGGTTCGTTCTCTACCTACGGTCAGAACTATGTAGAAGAAGGCTTTGGCTTCGCGCTCGGCTGGAACTACTGGTACAACTGGGCGGTAACTATCGCCGTGGACCTGGTGGCCGCACAATTGGTCATGAGCTGGTGGTTCCCGGATACGCCAGGCTGGATCTGGAGTGCGCTGTTCCTTGGCGTTATCTTCCTGCTGAACTACATTTCGGTACGTGGATTTGGCGAAGCAGAGTATTGGTTCTCACTGATCAAAGTTACCACCGTGATTATCTTCATCGTGGTTGGCGTGATGATGATTATCGGTATCTTCAAAGGTGCTCAACCGGTGGGTTGGAGTAACTGGACGACAGGTGATGCCCCCTTTGCTGGCGGTTTTGCTGCCATGATTGGTGTGGCGATGATCGTCGGCTTCTCCTTCCAGGGGACCGAGTTGATTGGTATCGCCGCGGGCGAATCTGAAGATCCAGAGAAGAACATTCCGCGCGCGGTGCGCCAGGTATTCTGGCGAATCCTGCTGTTTTATGTGTTCGCGATTTTGATTATCAGCCTGATTATCCCGTATACCGATCCGAGCCTGCTGCGCAATGATGTAAAAGATATCAGCGTCAGCCCGTTCACGCTGGTATTCCAGCACGCGGGTCTGCTGTCTGCGGCAGCGGTGATGAACGCCGTTATCCTGACGGCGGTGCTGTCGGCGGGTAATTCCGGCATGTATGCATCAACACGTATGCTCTACACCCTGGCATGTGACGGTAAAGCGCCGCGTATTTTCTCTAAACTGTCTCGTGGCGGTGTACCGCGTAACGCGCTGTATGCAACGACTGTCGTGGCAGGTCTGTGCTTCCTGACATCCATGTTTGGTAACCAGACTGTGTACCTGTGGCTGTTGAACACCTCCGGGATGACGGGCTTTATCGCCTGGCTGGGAATTGCAATTAGCCACTATCGTTTCCGTCGTGGTTATGTGTTGCAGGGCCATGATATTAAGGATCTGCCGTATCGTTCTGGCTTCTTCCCTCTGGGGCCGATCTTTGCCTTTGTCCTGTGCCTGATAATCACCCTGGGGCAAAACTATGAAGCGTTCCTGAAAGATACCATTGACTGGGGCGGCGTAATGGCAACCTATATTGGTATTCCGCTGTTCCTGATCATCTGGTTTGGCTATAAGCTGACCAAAGGAACCCGTTTCGTTCGTTACAGCGAAATGCACTTTCCGAAACGTGTGAAGAAGTAATCTTGTACCTGATGGTACCGCGCTTATCCGACCTACGTAAGATAGTGTAGGTCGGGTAAGCCCTCCGTGCTGCCATCCGGCAGACAATAACCCTCCTCCGGCACTCACGCTGTTCAGTTAACATTTTAGTTTCAGAAAGCATCAACATGTGTTGGCGGGGTAATGAACATGCTCTCTCTGAGAAAGGGTTCCGTTCACCTCATGTTCATCGCTTCTCTGTACACTGAACGCCTGTGAACGTGTTAAGGGTGCTATCGCGCACCCTTAACAATCCCGGCTCCCGGCACGCCTGACCACCTGTATTTTTATTTGAACATGTTTGAACAGCAAAACAGATTTAACTGAAAGTCAGAGAGTTGAAGCGACACCCTGGTCCGGCTGAAAATCGATGAGGCGTTGACGGCTGACCGGGGCTGCCCGCAGGGATGCGGGCAGAGGGGACGGCCTGCAGGGACGCTGGCTCGACCCCGACCCGACAGGCAGACGGCATAAGACGAATAGCTCGCGCAGCGACGATTTTCCGTGCCGGGAGCCTGGGTTGCAAGGGAGGCGGCGGTGAGCCTCCCTTGCACGTTCACGGGTATCTGTGATTCAAAGAAGTGATACCGTTGAAGTGAACGGAACCCCGTAGCGGAATAAAATGTTCTCCATACATGCTTAACTAACAGGCATTAGACCGGGGTTTTTATTGTCCAAAACTTAGAAGTTGTAAGTCAGGCCAACAGTGTAGCGACGACCATCAAGCACGGTGTCATAGGTATCGTAATCAATCTGTTTATCCAGCACGTTATACACGCCAGCAGTAAGCAGCACATCTTTGGTCGCGTAGTAACGCATACCGATATCGACCTGGGTATAGGAAGGGGTGCCTTGCGCCATGGAGGTACGGCTCAGGTACTCTGACGTTTTACCGCGCAGATTCAGACGGCTCCAGAAACCGAGATCCTGCGTTGCCTGCCAGTCCAGCGTGGTGTTAAACATATGCTTTGGCATTTTGTTTAATGGCTGACCGGAGAACTGACCGCTTTTCTGTTCAGATTCAGTGTAGGTATAGTTCGCTGTCCAGTTGATGTCGGAGGTCATTTTCCAACCGAAGGTGGATTCGACGCCGCGCATGTTGGCTTTATCTACGTTAACCCGATCGCTGACAAAGTCGTAATGGGTACTGCCAATAGTACAAGCCGGATCGGCGCTGCTGTTACAGCGACGCACTTCGGTGATTTTGTTTTTGAAGTCGGTATTGAACAGCGTGACGCCCGCATTGAGGTCATTGCCGTTATCCCACAGTAAACCGATCTCTTCGCTCAGGCTTTTTTCTGGTTTCAGAGCCGGGTTGCCGACGATGATACCGTTCAGACGACCGCCACCGGTCACTTGCCCCCAGCTTGCGGATGACTGGCGCAGGTCCGGTGCACGATAGCCCGCAGAAACACCGCCTTTTAAGGTCCACTGATCGCTCAGGTGCCATACGCCATAGCCGCGCGGCGTCCAGTTGTCACCGTAGTTTTCATCTTTATCCATACGCAGACCACCGGTCAGCGTGAAAGTATCGGTAACCGCCCATTCGTCTTCGGCAAACAGTGCCCAGCTCCAGCGGGTCAATTTGTTCAGACCGTCAGCAGCCTGCAGTTGGTTGCCGTTATCGCGCAGTTTTTCATAACGGTATTGCCCGCCAACTGTCAGGGTGTGCGCCCCGAGGAAGACCTGGTTCTGGTTATTGAAGATCGTATTGTAGGATTTCATCTGACGACCAGGGTTTTTGGTCTCTTCCTGCTGAACATAGCTGGTGCTGTTGAAATCGTCGTAATAACCGCTGTGGGTTAATGAATACGTTGTGTGTTCATAACGGTTGTAGCTTTTGCTGTTTGGCTTACAAACACCGTTACGGCAGTTTTCTGCCGCCATCGATTCGCCCGGCGTGCTGTTGCGATCCTGTAGTTCATGCGCGACATCGAAGTCGATGTCATTTTTATCATCCGGGGTGAAGTTGAGGGTGAGTCCGCCGTTGCGCAGGCGCTGTTCATTGTAACCATTGACTATCTTATCTTCTCCGCGATGGGAGAACAGCCCGGTCACTTTTGCGCCGAGTAGCCCGTCGATCAGTGGTCCGGACGCGTAGGCATTTGTCTGGTAAAGGTCACCGGAGTCCCGATCTTCCTGGAAGGTGGCGTCGCCATGCAGGGAGCCGGTCCAGGCTTTGGTATTCGAGACTTTTTTGGTGATCACGTTAATCACGCCGCCCATGGCATCAGAGCCGTACAGCGACGACATCGGGCCGCGGATCACTTCGATACGTTCGATGGATTCCAGTGGCGGCAGCCAGCCTTGCTCAATACCCGCGTTGTCGCTGTTCGGGCGCGTACCGCGTGTGCTGATACGTTTGCCGTTAACCAGGAAGAGCGTGTATTGCGAGGCCATACCGCGGATGCTGATATCACTGCTGCTACCGCCGCCGGTCACAACAACACCAGGGACGTCTTTCAGTGCATCGGTCACATCGCGATACGCTTTATCTTCGATCTGCTGCTTGGTAATAACCGAAATGGAGGCGGGGGCATCCTGAATTTTTTGCTCAAACCCGGTGGCGGTGACGACCACGGTATCCTGGTCGGCGGCATAGACGAGTGATGGGAGACTCGCGACGCATACTGCGGCGGCTACAGCCTTAACGTGAGGTATAGTCATTTGTATCATTCCATTTAAATGAATCTAACTGCGTGTCATGTGAAAGGCCATGACAATTGTATGTATTTGTCTTTTAAGGACTCTTTTCAGTAAAGAAGCGGGGGGATTGTACAAAAGTATGAATTTTTGTAAACACAAATGATAATAGAAATCATTTGTGTTTGATATAAAATTTGGGGAAGTGTTTATAAAATCAATGAGATAGCGGCGAAATAAAAATGGATAAAAAGTGAAGGAATAATGGAGAAACCAAGAGGGCTTGCGCCCTCGAAGGCTACTTCAGCAGCAGATACTGGGCGTGGAAACGCAGGTGATCTTCAATAAACGATGCAATGAAGTAATAGCTATGATCATAGCCAGGCTGAATGCGTAATGTCATCGGCCATGCAGTCTGACGGGCGGTTTCGGCCAGGACTGCGGGTTGCAGCTGGTCGGCGAGAAACTGATCGCTATCCCCCTGATCAATAAGCGTTGGGATCGCATCTTCTGGTTTGCTGGCCAGCATCAGCGCACAGCTGTCCCATTCCGCCCACCGTGATTTATCCTCACCCAGATAGGCGCTAAAGGCTTTCTCACCCCACGGTACGCGACATGGATTGACGATGGGGGCGAAGGCAGAAACGCTGGTGTATTTGCCAGGATTTTTCAGTGCCATGATCAGTGCACCATGCCCCCCCATTGAGTGCCCACTGATGGCGCAGCGATCGCTGACGTTAAACTGTGACTGAATGAGTGCTGGCAGCTCATCACGCATATAGTCATACATGCGGAAATGTGAGGCCCACGGTTGTTGCGTGGCATTGAGATAAAATCCGGCACCCTGGCCTAAATCGTAGCCTTCATCATTGGCGACCTGTTCCCCACGCGGGCTGGTATCAGGCATCACCAGAACGATGCCCAGTTCAGCCGCAATACGTTGTGCTCCGGCTTTAGTGGTGAAGTTTTCATCATTGCAGGTCAAGCCTGACAGCCAGTACAGCACCGGAGGCGGGGTGTTATCCCGGGGTGGTGGAAGAAAAATACTGAAGGTCATGGTGCAATTTAGCGTGGTGGAGTCATGACGCCAGCGTTGCTGCCAGCCTTCAAAACAGCGGTGCTCTTCAAGCATTTCCATGCGTGGCTCCTTATTGTGTTGAACCTGAATGTGTTTGCGAACTCACCATAATACAGATTATTCATTGCACTGTGAGTAACTTTCACTTCCGCATTGAGCAAACATACTTCATCATCTATATAACTTTACATTAACACTCGAATTCACCCGGTTGAACGACGTATGAAATCTGTGTGCTAAAAGGCAGCACCAATTTCAATAATTATCGCGGCGAATACTGGATTATGTGCGCCGCCTCACGCACAATGTTCTGGCTGTGACACAGCCTAAAAACTTTGCCCCACGCAGGGCAGAGGCGCCCCACCTGCAGGAGAAAAAGAAATGTCATCACTCAGTAAAGAAGCGGCCCTGGTTCATGAAGCGCTGGTCGCGCGTGGTCTTGAAACACCGCTACGCCCGCCCGTGCAAGAGATGGATAATGAAACGCGCAAACGTCTTATCTCCGGTCATATGACCGAGATTATGCAATTGCTCAATCTTGATTTGAGCGATGACAGTCTGATGGAAACGCCACATCGCATCGCAAAAATGTATGTCGATGAGATTTTCTCCGGCCTCGATTACGCCAATTTCCCTAAAATCACCGTCATTGAAAATAAGATGAAAGTGGATGAGATGGTCACGGTTCGCGATATCACGCTGACCAGCACCTGCGAACATCACTTCGTCACGATTGATGGCAAAGCGACGGTGGCCTATATTCCGAAAGATTCGGTCATCGGTCTGTCGAAGATTAACCGCATTGTGCAATTCTTCGCCCAGCGCCCACAGGTCCAGGAACGGCTGACTCAGCAAATACTCACCGCGCTGCAAACGCTGCTCGGGACGAATAATGTGGCGGTTTCAATTGATGCTGTGCATTACTGCGTGAAAGCGCGTGGTATCCGTGATGCGACCAGCGCCACCACCACTACCTCGCTTGGCGGATTGTTTAAGTCCAGCCAGAATACGCGTCAGGAATTCCTGCGCGCCGTGCGTCACCACAACTGATCAGGGCAGGGGCCATGGAGCGTAATGTCACGCTGGATTTTATTCGTGGCGTCGCCATCCTCGGCATCCTGCTTCTCAATATTAGCGCCTTTGGTCTGCCAAAGGCGGCCTATCTGAATCCTGCCTGGTACGGCAACATTACCCCGTCAGATGCCTGGACCTGGGCTGTGCTTGATCTCTTTGCGCAGGTGAAATTCCTCACGCTGTTTGCGCTGCTGTTTGGCGCGGGTTTGCAGATGCTGCTACCGCGAGGCAAACGTTGGATCCAGTCGCGACTCACTTTGCTGGTTCTGCTGGGGTTTATTCACGGTTTGCTGTTCTGGGATGGCGATATCCTGCTGGCGTATGGCCTCATCGGGTTGATTTGCTGGCGGTTGGTTCGTGATGCCCCTTCAGTCAAAAGTCTGTTTAACACTGGCGTGTTGCTCTATCTGGTGGGCGTTGGTGTGCTGTTACTGCTGGGGTTTATCTCCGGAAGTGAGACCAGTCGGGCCTGGACACCGGATGCTTCTGCGTTGCTGTATGAGAAATACTGGAAAATTAACGGCGGTATGGAAGCGGTCAGCAATCGCGTAGATATGCTGTCAGACAGCTTACTGGCGCTGGGGGCACAGTACGGCTGGCAGTTGGCGGGGATGATGTTGCTGGGCGCGGCATTGATGCGCAGCGGTTGGCTGAAAGGGCAGTACAGCTTGCAGCACTATCGACGTACCGGCGCGCTATTGGTCATTATTGGCATTGCGATTAACCTGCCTGCTATCGTTGCACAGTGGCATCTGGATTGGGCATATCGCTGGTGCGCTTTTCTGTTGCAGGCCCCGCGTGAGCTGGGCGCGCCGTTTCAGACAATTGGCTATGCCGCGTTGCTGTTTGGTTTCTGGCCTCAGCTTAGCCGTTTAAAATGGGTTGTTGCGATAGCCTGCGTTGGACGCATGGCACTGACTAACTATCTGTTACAAACCTTAATTTGTACCACGCTGTTTTATCAATTCGGCTTATTTATGAAATATGACCGACTGGCGCTGCTGTTATTTGTCATTCCGGTCTGGGCCGTTAACCTGCTTTTCTCCGTCATTTGGTTGCGTTTTTACCGGCAAGGCCCGGTAGAATGGCTATGGCGTCAATTAACCCTGCGTGCGTCAGGGACATCATTACCGCGAACATCCAGATAACGATCTGGATCACATTCATTAACAAAATGGATGTAAGCGCTTTCATTCCTGTGACATCACTCACGCAGTCCGTTTCGTTGTGCTGACAAAATACACAGCCTGGGGTGTCTGCGGGTAACCGCATCTTAAACAGGGCAGTGAATATGGTAACCATACGTGATGTGGCACGGCAGTCTGGCGTTTCGGTTGCGACTGTTTCCCGCGTACTCAACAACAGCGCACTGGTGAGTCCTGACACGCGTGAAGCGGTAATGAAAGCAGTGACTCAGCTCGGCTATCGCCCAAACGCCAATGCACAAGCGCTGGCGACGCAGGTGAGCGACACGATTGGTGTCGTGGTGATGGATGTATCAGACGCATTTTTTGGCGCGCTGGTCAAAGCCGTGGACCTGGTTGCCCAGCAGCATCAGAAGTACGTCCTGATAGGCAACAGCTACCACGAAGCTGAAAAAGAACGTCACGCCATTGAGGTACTGATTCGTCAGCGTTGTAACGCACTGATTGTTCACTCGAAAGCGTTGAGCGATCGCGAGCTGGCGGAGTTTATGGATCAGATCCCCGGTATGGTGCTGATCAACCGCATTGTGCCGGGCTATGCGCATCGCTGCGTCTGTCTGGATAATATTAGTGGCGCTAAAATGGCAACCCGCATGCTGCTGAATAATGGGCATCAACGTATTGGTTACCTGGCATCAAGTCACCGCATTGAGGACGACGCAATGCGTAAAGAAGGGTGGCTAAGTGCCCTGAAAGAACAGGGTGTTACTCCTGCCGACAGCTGGATAGGTACTGGTTCACCGGATATGCAGGGCGGAGAGTCCGCCATGGTGGAACTGCTGGGACGCAACCTGCAACTGACGGCTGTCTTCGCTTACAACGACAATATGGCCGCTGGCGCGCTAACGGCGCTAAAAGACAACGGCATCGCCATTCCATTACATCTGTCTATCATTGGTTTCGACGATATTCCCATCGCACGTTACACCGACCCGCAGCTGACAACGGTGCGCTATCCTATTGCTTCTATGGCAAAAATGGCCACCGAGCTTGCGCTACAAGGCGCGGCGGGAACGCTGGATCCTGATGCAACACATTGCTTTATGCCGACACTGGTGCGGCGCCATTCTGTGGCTTTGCGGCAGAATGCGGCACCGATCACTAACTGATAATGTCGGGCTATGTAACCGCTTTCAATATGTGAGTAAATTCACAGTATCTTAACAATGCGATAGCTATGATGACACTGTTTGCTGCGCTGTAACTACTATGTAACGGTGAATAATCACTTTCATCGAGGTATAGGCGTCTTAAACAAAAATTAAAGCCTGTTTTTGGAGCGTTGCCAGACACGGAAGAAATATTTTTAAAAGTGAGCTTCGGCGTTCAGTAACACTTCAGTAACGTTCTGCCTGCCGAGCATTTATCTCAAGCACTACCCTGCATAATAAAACCGGAGATACCATGAATAAGAAGGTGTTGACCCTGTCTGCTGTAATGGCAAGCATGTTATTCGGCGCGGCTGCGCACGCTGCTGATACCCGCATTGGTGTGACTATCTATAAATATGACGATAACTTTATGTCTGTGGTACGTAAGGCTATTGAAAAAGATGCCAAAGCGGCACCGGATGTACAGTTGCTGATGAATGACTCGCAAAACGATCAGTCCAAACAGAACGATCAGATTGATGTGTTGTTGGCAAAAGGCGTTAAAGCACTGGCCATCAACCTGGTTGACCCGGCAGCAGCAGGAACGGTAATTGAAAAAGCACGTGGTCAGAACGTACCGATTGTATTCTTCAACAAAGAGCCTTCCCGTAAAGCGCTGGACAGCTATGACAAAGCCTATTACGTCGGTACTGACTCCAAAGAGTCCGGGATTATTCAGGGTGATTTGATTGCCAAGCACTGGGCCGCTAACCCGAACTGGGATCTGAATAAAGACGGCAAAATTCAGTTTGTTCTGCTGAAAGGCGAACCGGGACACCCTGATGCTGAAGCACGTACGACCTACGTGATTAAAGAGCTGAACGACAAAGGCATTAAAACTGAGCAGTTGCAGTTAGATACCGCAATGTGGGATACCGCTCAGGCGAAAGATAAAATGGATGCGTGGATGTCTGGTCCTAACGCAAACAAAATTGAAGTGGTTATCGCCAACAATGACGCCATGGCGATGGGCGCAGTTGAAGCGCTGAAAGCGCACAACAAAACCAGCGTCCCGGTATTTGGCGTCGATGCGCTGCCTGAAGCGCTGGCTCTGGTGAAATCTGGTGCCATGGCCGGTACCGTGCTGAACGATGCAAACAACCAGGCGAAAGCGACCTTTGATCTGGCGAGAAACCTGGCTGATGGCAAAGGCGCGGCAGACGGTACCAACTGGAAAATTGAGAACAAAATTGTTCGCGTTCCATATGTCGGTGTCGATAAAGATAATCTGGCAGAGTTCACCAACAAATAAATACTCCGTCTGTGGGCGCAATTTCATTGCGCCCTTAATTACGCACTCTGCAAGGCCAACAAGGTATAATTATGGTCAGCACTAATACTCAGTCGTCAGGCGAATACTTGTTGGAAATGAGCGGCATCAACAAGTCCTTTCCCGGCGTTAAGGCTCTTGATAATGTCAATTTAAAAGTCCGCCCACATTCTATTCATGCTCTGATGGGCGAGAATGGCGCTGGAAAGTCAACATTATTAAAATGTCTTTTTGGGATCTATCAAAAAGATTCCGGTAGTATTTTATTTCAGGGTAAAGAAATCGATTTTCATTCTGCTAAAGAAGCGCTTGAGAATGGTATTTCAATGGTACACCAGGAATTAAACCTGGTATTACAACGTTCTGTAATGGACAACATGTGGCTGGGGCGCTATCCCACCAAAGGTATGTTTGTCGATCAGGAAAAAATGTACCGCGATACCAAAGCGATTTTCGATGAACTGGATATTGATATCGATCCGCGTGCGCGTGTCGGAACATTATCTGTTTCGCAAATGCAGATGATTGAAATTGCCAAAGCATTTTCGTATGACGCCAAAATCGTCATTATGGATGAACCGACCTCATCGTTAACCGAGAAAGAGGTTAATCATCTGTTTACCATCATCCGTAAGCTGAAAGAGCGTGGGTGTGGGATTGTGTATATTTCTCACAAAATGGAAGAAATCTTTCAACTGTGTGATGAAATTACCGTGCTACGCGATGGCCAATGGATTGCGACCCAGCCGCTGGAAGGGCTGGACATGGATAAGATCATCGCCATGATGGTAGGACGCTCACTGAACCAACGTTTCCCGGACAAAGAGAACAAGCCGGGAGAAGTGATTCTGGAAGTGCGTAACCTGACTTCTCTGCGTCAGCCGTCGATTCGTGATATCTCTTTTGATCTCCATAAAGGGGAAATTCTCGGCATTGCCGGTCTGGTTGGCGCGAAACGCACCGATATCGTTGAAACGTTGTTTGGCATTCGTGAGAAATCATCGGGCACGATTACGCTCCACGGCAAAAAAATCAATAACCACAGCGCGAATGAAGCGATTAACCATGGTTTTGCGCTGGTCACCGAAGAGCGTCGCTCAACCGGTATTTATGCCTATCTGGACATTGGTTTTAACTCGTTAATCTCCAATATCCAGAACTATAAAAATAAAGTCGGCCTGCTGGATAATTCCCGCATGAAGAGCGATACCCAGTGGGTAATTGACTCGATGAGGGTAAAAACACCAGGGCATCGTACGCAAATTGGTTCGCTTTCTGGCGGTAATCAGCAAAAGGTGGTCATTGGCCGTTGGTTGTTAACGCAGCCTGAAATCCTGATGCTGGATGAACCGACACGCGGTATCGATGTTGGTGCAAAGTTTGAGATTTATCAGTTGATTGCTGAACTGGCGAAAAAAGGAAAGGGGATCATCATTATTTCCTCTGAAATGCCGGAGTTGTTAGGTATTACCGATCGTATTCTGGTGATGAGCAATGGCCTCGTCGCGGGAATTGTTGAAACCAAAACCACAACGCAAAACGAAATCCTCCGTCTTGCGTCTTTGCACCTTTAAGATTAGGGGCTCCTCATGAGTGCGTTAAATAAGAAAAGTTTTCTTACTTACCTGAAAGAAGGCGGAATTTACGTTGTTCTTTTGGTTTTGCTGGCAATTATTATTTTCCAGGATCCCACTTTCTTAAGTTTACTGAACCTGAGTAATATTCTGACGCAATCCTCGGTGCGTATTATTATCGCGTTGGGGGTTGCCGGGCTGATTGTTACGCAAGGGACGGACCTGTCAGCAGGGCGCCAGGTTGGCCTGGCGGCGGTCGTTGCAGCAACCTTGCTGCAGTCGATGGAGAACGCCAACAAGGTGTTCCCGGAAATGGCGACGATGCCCATTATTGTGGTCGTGCTGATTGTCTGCGTTATCGGTGCTGTCATCGGTCTGGTAAACGGTATCATCATTGCTTATCTGAATGTGACGCCCTTTATTACCACCCTCGGTACGATGATTATCGTCTACGGTATTAACTCCCTGTATTACGACTTTGTTGGGGCATCGCCAATTTCTGGCTTTGACAGCGGGTTCTCAACCTTTGCGCAGGGCTTTATTGCGCTGGGTAGTTTCCGACTCTCCTACATTACTTTCTATGCTTTGATTGCCGTGGCCTTTGTTTGGGTGCTGTGGAACAAGACCCGTTTTGGTAAAAATATTTTCGCTATCGGCGGTAACCCCGAAGCGGCGAAAGTGTCCGGTGTAAACGTGGCGCTGAACCTGCTGATTATCTATGCGCTGTCTGGTGTGTTCTATGCCTTCGGTGGATTGCTGGAAGCAGGGCGTATCGGTTCTGCGACCAACAACCTCGGCTTTATGTACGAGCTGGATGCCATTGCGGCATGCGTGGTTGGCGGCGTGTCGTTCAGCGGTGGCGTGGGGACGGTTTTCGGCGTGGTGACCGGTGTGATTATCTTCACCGTCATCAACTACGGTCTGACCTACATCGGCGTGAACCCTTACTGGCAGTACATTATTAAGGGCGGCATCATCATCTTCGCCGTCGCGCTGGATTCGCTGAAATACGCACGTAAGAAGTAACGATTAAAACGCTAAAAGCCCGGCGCAGCGCAATCTGCACCGGGCTTTTTTGTGAGTGTTACAAGGTTAAAGTATGTGCTTTCTCGCCTGTTTTAAATTTCACCTCACCGAGATCGATACAGGCTACCGGGCAAACGTGACCGCACAGCAAGCAGCCCACGCATTTTTCCGTGTTGCAGTGCGGTGTACGGGTCTCCTCATTCCATTCCATCGCCTGGTGCCCTCCGTCATAGCAGGAGATGTAGCAGCGGCCACAGCCCACACATTTTTCGAGATTGATATGCGGATAGACGATGTAGCTACGGTCAAGTTCCTCTGCGGGGATGATATTGGTATTGGCGAGACCAACCATCTCCTCCAGTGAATCAAATCCTTGATCGGCGAGGTAATGTGACAGCCCGCTGGTCATATCCTCCACGATTCGGTAGCCATACTGCATGATCCCGGTGGTTACCTGCAGCGTGGCAGCACCCAACAGCAGAAACTCGGCGGCATCCTCCCAGGTTTCAATCCCCCCAATGCCGCTAATCGGGAAATCGCGCAGTTCAGGGTGCATACGCAGTTGCTGAATAAAGCGCAGAGCGATAGGTTTCACGGCCTTGCCGGAGTAACCAGAGATACTGGATTTACCGTTGACGACCGGCATCCCGATTTTGCGCTTCAGGTCAATATTGGTGATGGATTTAACCGTATTGATGGTCGCGATACCGTCAGCACCTCCGCGCTTAGCTGCCAGCGCCACCTCACACATATCACCAATATTTGGTGTCATTTTAGCCAGCATTGGTAAGGCTGAGCCGCGTTTAACTGCCCGACAATACTTTTCGACCAGCTCAGGACTTTGCCCGACATCGCTGCCCATGGCATGTGAGGTCATTTGCGGACACGAGAAGTTGCATTCGATCATGTCTGCACCCGCCTCTTCAACCAGGCGAGCCAGCTCCTGCCACTGTTCTTCGTTTTCACCCATGATCGACGCAATCAGGACCTTGTCAGGATAGTCCTGTTTCAGTCGGCGAATTGCGGCCAGATTCTCCTCCAGCGGATGTTCGGCAATTTGCTCCATGTTTTTGAAGCCGATAAAGCCGGTATCTTCTTTGGTCAGATGGTCAAAGCGTGGGGAGACTTCATTGGCAATAAAGAAACCGATTGTCTTAAAAACAATACCGCCCCAGCCGGTATCGTAGGCTTTGGCACACATCTCATAGCAGTTGCCCACCGGAGAAGAAGAGAGGCAGAACGGGTTGGGAAATTTGACGCCGCAAAAAGTAATAGAAAGATCTTTCGTTAACATGAGCAAGCTCCCTCTAAATAGTGATGAATGGCCTGAGCGGCTTCTTTTCCGGTTTTCACGGCGTATACAACGGTTTTATCGCCTTTAACAATATCGCCCGCGGCAAACATAACCGGATCGGCGGTTTGGTAATTGTGCGTATCGATAAGGTTGCGCTGTGGCTTTAACGCGGCGAAATCATCAAGCTGCGCATGTTGACCGACGGCAAGAATAATATGTTCGGCTTCAAGCGAGAGTTCTCCCGGCAGGCGTACGTGCTTAAAGGTGACGCGATTCCCACTAACCGCCACAGGCGTGAAACCGTCAATAATCGATACCCCTAACGCCTGGGTACTGTTGAACTCTTTTTCACTGGCAGGGAATTCGGCCAGTTCTTCACGCGCGACACAGGTGACTGACGGGCAGCCCAGCAGTTTCAGTGTGCTGGCGACATCCATTGCCACATCGCCACCGCCGATGATCAATGCGCTTTGTGCGACGGTAATATCGCCACCTGACTGCCGGGCCCGTTGCAGGAAGTCGACGGCAATTTCGACATTATTCGCGTGGTCAAACAGAGGCAACGTAGAACCGTAAGACATCCCTACGGTCACCAGTACGGCGCGGTATTCTGTTTTGAGTTGCTCAAGGGAGAGGGCATTACCCACTTCACAATGGCATCTGATGGTTACGCCCATTTCCACGATACGGGCAATCTCATTATCTAAAACCGTCTGTGGCAGACGAAACTCTGGAATGCCGTAACGCAACCAGCCGCCTGGCTGGGCCTGCTTTTCGAAGAGGGTGACGTCATAGCCAAGATTACTCAGCGTTACGCTGGCCTGTAATCCGGCCGGACCCGCACCGATGATGGCGACCTTGCCCAGCGTTTTTGTTGCGGGATTATAGATTTTCATTGCGGTCTGCTGTTCAAAATCGGTAATAAATCGCTGCAGACGCGCAATATCGATAGGTTTATCAATTCCTGAACGTGTACATCCGCGCTGGCATAATTTTTCGGTTGGGCATACCCGGGCGCACACCGCACCGAGCGCATTATTTTCCCGGATAGTTTCAGCCGCGCCTTTAAAATTACGGAAATATATGGAACGAATAAATTTCCCTGGGTCGGTTTGCGCCGGGCAATCCTGACTACAGGGGGCATCGTGACATAATAAACAACGAGAAGCCTCTTTTATTGCTAATAATGGGGTGAAAGCCGGCGTGAGCTCATCCAGATAATTTTGTTGTGGCATATTTTCTTCCTTAATGCTTGAGTAAATTAAGGCAAACCGTTAATAACAAAATATAAAAAGTGAAAGGCTATTCTTAAGGCTAAGCACTGCAGGAAGAGTATTCTGTGAAAGGATTCACAAATAGAAGAAGGTGTGAGGGAAATGCTGACGGGCAGCATGAATCCCTTATAATGAAATGGTAACCGTTATCATAATATTAGTTATTCTCAAATACTAATATAAAGACAATATCG
>NZ_JANEWL010000119.1:0-13093 GCF_028069815.1 Citrobacter sp. Awk 2 | reverse complement strand
ATAAAAAAGCCTGCTTACGCAGGCTTTTTGCATCGTCATCAAGCGCGAATGTCCCTCGCTTAGCAGATGTCCCATTTTAGCGGCTTTGGTATCCAGATAGTGTTCATTCTTCGGGTTACGGCCAACAATTAGTGGCACACGCTCCACAATATTGATCCCAGCTTCTGTCAGAATTTCCACTTTCTTCGGGTTATTGGTTAGCAGACGGACTTCATCCACACCCAATAATTTGAACATATCGGCACACAAGGTGAAGTCTCGCTCGTCTGCCGCAAAGCCTAACTGATGGTTGGCTTCGACGGTGTCATAGCCCTGATCCTGCAACGCATAGGCACGGATCTTATTCAGCAGGCCGATGTTACGTCCTTCCTGACGATGGTAGAGCAGAATACCGCGTCCTTCTTCAGCGATATGCGTAAGTGCCGCTTCCAGTTGGAAGCCACAATCACAACGCAGACTGAACAGCGCATCGCCGGTCAGACATTCGGAATGAACACGTGCCAGGACAGGCGTCTGGCCTGAAATATCGCCAAAAACCAGTGCGACATGATCGTGTCCGGTTGCCAGTTCTTCAAATCCCACCATCAGGAAATCACCCCAGGGGGTTGGCAGTTTGGCTTCTGCCACACGTTTAAGCTGCATGTAATTCTCCAGATTATGCTGGCACTGTGCGTGCCGTCGCCTGTTGGCTTCTGTATTGCACTATTTTGCCATAAGGCAAGGGTGTTCACCTAATTGCAGCAACGCATTCATTTTCGAATGGCACAAAATTGTCAATTTTCCCGGTGCGTGGATTTTTCAGTTATGATTGTGGGACTTATCGACGAAAGGAGACGCAATGCTGTCTATTGCCAAGCGAACCACTGTAGGCGCAGGGTTGTTACTGATTATGCCGGTTTCTGTATGGATATCCGGCTGGAGCTGGCAGCCTGGGCAGAATGTCTGGTGGTTAAAATCCTTATACTGGGTAACTGAAACGGTGACGCAACCCTGGGGGATTATCACCCATGTTGTTCTCTGTGCGTGGTTTTTGTGGTGCCTACGATTTCGTCTGAAGGCCGCGGTTATGCTATTTGCGATCCTGGCGGCGGCTATCTTAATTGGCCAGGGTGTGAAATCCTGGGTTAAAGAGAGGGTGCAGGAGCCCCGACCATTTGTTCTGTGGCTGGAAAAAACGCACCATGTTCCGGTAGATGAGTTCTACACTTTAAAACGTAAAGACCGCGGGCACTTAGTAAAAGATCAGTTATCCGGGCAGCAGGATATTCCACCTTTTTTACGAAAGCACTGGCAAAAAGAGACTGGTTTTGCTTTTCCTTCAGGGCATACCCTGTTTGCCGCCAGTTGGGCGTTACTGGGTGTCGGGTTGTTATGGCCACGCAGGCGCAAGCTGACGATTGTGTTCTTACTCGTCTGGGCGACCGGTGTAATGGGGAGTCGTTTGCTTCTTGGCATGCACTGGCCGCGGGATCTGGTTGTTGCGACGCTGATTTCGTGGCTGCTGGTTACGCTGGCAACATGGCTTGCACAGCGAGTATGTGGACCTCTAACACCTCCCGTCCAGGAGACGAAGGAAATAGCGCAGCGTGAGCAATAACGCAGACCGTGATTGATTTTTCAAATTTAGCCCTCAAATCATACAGCGTAAGGCGCTTTTCCGTTTCGCACTCGTCGTGAAAATGGTAATTTAAAGGGCTTAACGCGGTAAGTTGTACACGATTTATTCGCTCAAACCACATAACGGGAAGTAATGTGAAATATTTACTCATTTTCTTACTGGTGTTGGCGATTTTTGTTATTTCGGTGACATTGGGTGCGCAAAACGATCAACAGGTTACGTTTAATTACCTGCTAGCTCAGGGTGAGTATCGTATCTCCACGCTGCTTGCTGTATTGTTTGCTGCAGGTTTTGCGATTGGTTGGTTAATTTGCGGCCTCTTCTGGCTGAAGGTTCGTGTGTCTCTCGCGCGTGCCGAACGTAAAATTAAACGCCTGGAAAACCAGCTTGCGCCTGCGACCGACGTTGCGGTAACTGCCGACTCGTCGGTTGTGAAGGAATAATTATTTATGTTGGAGTTGTTGTTTCTGCTTTTACCTGTAGCCGCTGCCTATGGGTGGTATATGGGTCGCAGAAGTGCGCAACAAACAAAGCAGGATGAAGCTAACCGTCTTTCGCGCGACTATGTCGCCGGGGTTAACTTCCTCTTGAGCAACCAACAAGATAAAGCGGTGGATCTGTTCCTCGATATGTTGAAAGAGGATACCGGCACCGTTGAGGCTCATCTCACCCTCGGAAACCTGTTCCGCTCACGCGGTGAAGTTGACCGTGCTATCCGTATCCACCAAACCCTCATGGAAAGTGCTTCGCTGACATATGAGCAGCGTTTGTTGGCTGTACAGCAGTTGGGACGTGACTACATGGCTGCCGGATTGTATGACCGTGCGGAAGACATGTTCAATCAGTTGACTGATGAAACGGATTTCCGTGTGGGGGCATTGCAGCAACTGTTGCAAATCTATCAGGCAACCAGTGAATGGCAAAAAGCTATTGATGTTGCAGAACGTCTGGTGAAACTCGGCAAAGATAATCAGCGCATTGAAATTGCGCATTTTTACTGTGAACTGGCCTTGCAGCAAATGGGCAGCGACGATGTGGATCGCGCCATGGCATTGCTGAAAAAGGGAGCCGCTGCAGACAAAAACAGTGCTCGTGTCTCGATTATGATGGGGCGCGTTTATATGCTGAAGGGAGATTACGCGAAGGCCGTTGAATGCCTGCAACGCGTGATCTCCCAGGATAAAGAGTTGGTCAGTGAAACGCTGGAAATGCTGCAGAGCTGCTATCAACAACTGGGTAAAAACGATGAGTGGGCGGAGTTTTTACGCCGTGCGGTCGAAGAAAACACCGGTGCTGCCGCGGAGTTGATGCTGGCTGATATTCTTGAGGCGCGTGAGGGGACTGATACTGCGCAGGTTTATATCACCCGTCAGTTGCAACGCCACCCGACGATGCGCGTGTTCCATAAACTGATGGATTACCATCTTAATGAAGCGGAAGAAGGGCGCGCAAAAGAGAGTCTGATGGTTTTGCGCGATATGGTTGGCGAGCAAGTACGTAGCAAGCCACGCTATCGTTGCCAAAAGTGCGGGTTTACTGCTTATTCGCTGTACTGGCATTGCCCATCGTGCCGCTCCTGGTCAACCATCAAGCCAATTCGTGGTCTGGATGGGCTCTAATTTTTAAAAAAAACTCATTTTAGTTACAACATACTACTTTGTTTTTCTTCATCCAACACTTAGGCCCCTGCGCCACATCGCTGCGCAGAAATGTAAACGCGCCTGTTAATTTCCTATTACCACAGGTAGAATGCACGCCGTTTACCCATTTTGCGCCGTTCGTGCGCCCATCATCAAGAAGGTCTGGTCATGACGTTTACTGCTTCATCTTCTTCCCGTGCTGCTACTGATTCTCCCGTCGTTGTCGCGTTGGATTATTCAAATCGTGATAAGGCATTAGCTTTTGTCGACAGAATTGATCCTCGCGATTGCCGTTTGAAAGTGGGCAAAGAGATGTTCACACTTTTTGGACCTCAGTTGGTACGGGATCTGCAACAGCGCGGCTTCGACGTCTTTCTGGATTTGAAGTTTCATGATATTCCCAACACCACGGCGCATGCCGTCGCGGCGGCAGCTGACCTTGGTGTCTGGATGGTAAACGTTCATGCTTCCGGTGGGGCTCGAATGATGACCGCTGCCCGTGAAGCATTGCTGCCTTTTGGTAAAGATGCGCCACTGTTAATTGCGGTGACGGTCCTGACCAGTATGGAAGCCGGCGACCTTGTCGATCTTGGAGTGACGTTGTCACCTGCGGAGTATGCTGAAAAGTTGGCGCGTTTGACGCAAAATTGTGGGTTGGACGGGGTAGTATGCTCAGCGCATGAAGCGGTGAGGTTCAAGCAGGCGTTTGGTCAGGCATTTAAGCTGGTGACGCCAGGCATTCGTCCTGCAGGGAGTGAGGCGGGTGACCAGCGCCGTATTATGACGCCACAGCAGGCGCTGGACGCTGGTGTGGATTACATGGTGATTGGTCGTCCAGTCACGCAGTCGGAAGATCCGGCGCAAACGCTGAAGATGATCAACGCCTCTCTGAATCGAGGTGCATAAATGAGCGACTCAAACTCTCGACTGGTTTATTCAACTGAGTCCGGGCGAATTGATGAGCCCAGAGTGGTAGCAGAGCGTCCGGAGGGCGATGGCATTGTTCGCATTCAGCGTCAGACCAGCGGTCGTAAAGGTAAGGGCGTTTGCCTGATTACCGGTATTGATCAAGATGACGCTGCACTGGTCAAATTAGCCGCAGAACTGAAGAAAAAATGTGGCTGTGGTGGTGCAGTGAAGGACGGCGTAATTGAAATTCAGGGTGATAAACGCGACCTGATAAAATCGCTGCTGGAAGCCAAAGGAATGAAAGTTAAGCTGGCAGGCGGCTAATAAAAAAAGCCACGGATACACTCCGTGGCTTTTCTAATAATACAAACCTGAAAAAGTAAACGTATTATTATATCGAGCCGTTCAACCGTAAATTATTTACCCACCTGGTGGCCGATAATACCACCTACTGCAGCACCACCCAGCGTACCCAGCGTGCTGCCGTCAGTCAGGACTGCACCGCCTATCGCACCTGCACCTGCACCGATTGCAGTGTTACGGTCACGTTTGGACCAGTTAGAGCAGGCACTCAAAGACATTGCTAGTGTAATCGCCAGAATGGCAGCGGTCATTTTTTTGCTCGTTACTAACATAATACTTTCTCCTGAATTATTGAATCACGGAATCCAGTTCACTTTAATGATAGCGCCAAAATAGGACGACTAAAGATATTTCCGCGAAACCGTTTAGCGCAGGGCATTACAATCAAATCTTGAGGTGATTGTTCGCTCCTGTTATATCGCTAACATTAATTCTACGACTTTATCCTGTTAACGACAGGTAAAAAGTCTTAATTGGACCGTCGGATAAGTCTCAGAGAGAAGATGATCTGCCCGCAGACAAATCATCTGCTGAAGTATTATGCGTGGGCATCAATGATATTGACGGTTAAACCCGAGTGTTCAAGTTGCATTTGCACACTGGCACTGAGTCTGGAGTCTGTAACTACACGACTGAATCTGTCCAACGGGCCCAGTGTGTAGGGATGAATAGCCTCAAATTTAGAGCTATCGGTGAGTACAATCACCTCTGCGCCTTTTTCCAGAACCGCATTAACCACATCAGAGCGCATCATATCACGCCCGGTGAAGCCGGTGTCGGCCTGCCAGCCATCAATACCGATAAAGGCTTTACTGAAATGTACCTGCTGAATAAATTGGCGAGTCAACGGTCCGACCATGCTCTCGCTTTTTTTCTGATAGATCCCACCGAGGAGAATGACTTCACACGGTGTTTCTTTGAGCAGGTGCGCGATGTAGCTACTGACCGTGATGATGGTGACATCTTTTTGTTCCGCCAGCGTTCTGGCCAGCAGCGCATTGCTGCTGCCATTTTCAATAAAGACGGATTCACCAGGATTGACCAGCGACGCCGCAAATTCAGCCAGTTCACGTTTAAGGGTGAAATTGGTCATCATGCGCGTTTCGACATCATCACTGTTCAGTGACACCGCAAAACCGTGCGCACGGCGCAAGTAACTCTGTTTTTCCAGTGTGTTCAGATCCTGTCGAATCGTCACTTCGGATACACCAGTGATTTTAGCCAGGTCGGCCACGCTCATCTGACCTTTATCAATCACCATCTGCAAAATAGATTGTTGTCGGGAATTCATAGTATTAATTTTTATAGCGATATCGTATCGGAAATTAAACGGTAGCTGCGTTATCTGAAATCTGATGGCTACAGCGACATAACGTGAGTGAGGTCATCAGATCTCCCACGGGGCCTTCGGTTTGTTTGACACAGACGTAGCATCTTCTTTGACCATATCTAACAGTTCAGCCTTGAGAATTTCGAGGTTATGGATAGCTGAGTGGTAATCGCCTGCAACGAGAATATCCAGCACGGTATCAATGCGCTCGGCCAGACGTTGTGCGTCGATATCAGACATGGTCATCATCCTAATGTCAAAAAGGTTTGAATTTCATGATGCAGAAATTCATGCCAAAAGAGAAGGGAAAAATAGTATTAACATGAATGATTGGGGAATATTATATATTCTGTGATTACATACAGATATGATCATCACACAGTGTCCACTTTTGGCTATTTTTCACGTTTATCCCTTCCACTTTTCTTGTTGCGTTACCGCATTTTTTTATTCAGATGACGTTTATACCAACGTTCAAACGCAGCGGCTGGCATTGGCTTGGCGAACAAAAAACCCTGACGTTCATTGACGCCATTTTTGGTTAAAAAGGCATCCTCTTTCGTACTTTCAACGCCTTCAGCTATCACCTGCAGGTTAAGCGCCTGCGCCACCGCGACAATGGCGCGCACCAGCGACTGTGAAATGGGTTGCTTATGAATATCCCTGACGAACGCCTGGTCCAGCTTAATGGCATCAAGTGGGAAGCGGGCAAGTTGAGACAACGATGAATAACCCGTCCCGAAATCATCTAAATGGATCTGTGCCCCAAGCTGGCTAAATTGCTGAATAACGGACAGTGCCAGTTGTTCGTTTTCAATTAAACTGCTCTCGGTCAATTCGACATCGATAGGGCAATATTCAAAATTGAGGTCGTGAAGCACCTGTTTCAGGTCGGTAAACAGCGTCTGATCGGCAAGCTGGCGAGCAGAAACGTTCACGGCCACTCGCAGATTAATCCCTTTATCGCGCCACTTTGCGACCTGACGAACAACGTCGAGAATAACCCAGCGCCCCAGCGGCACAATCAAGCCTGATTCTTCAGCGTAGGAGATAAACTCCAGCGGAGGAATGAGGCCGCGTTCAGGGGACTGCCAGCGCACCAGCGCCTCCAGACTACGTACTTCACCACGCCATGTTATTTTCGGCTGGTAATGAATCAACAATTGATCGTTTTCCAGCGCCTTACGTAAGTTGGTATCCAGCCAAAGATACTCAAATACTCGCTGGTTCATTTCCGGAGAGAAAACGCAGAATTGTCCACGTCCGCCTTCCTTGGCGGTATACATGGCGGTATCGGCATTGCGAATAACGCTCTCGCAGTCGTGTCCATGCTGTGGTGCAAGGGATATTCCAATCGAACAACCGGTATAAACCTCAATCAGGCCAATTCGGAAGGGCTGGCGCAAACGGGTCAAAATACGTGATGCCGTGGCTTCCAGCGCCACTTGAGATGTTTCAGTCGCGAGGACAATAAACTCATCGCCACCAAAGCGGGCCAGTAACTGGTTATCATCAAGACAGCTGAGAATCGCCAGTGATACGCTTTGCAACAGTTGATCGCCGAACATATGTCCGTAGGCATCGTTTACTTTTTTGAAATTATCCAGATCGAGGTACACAATACCAACCTGAGTATCTCCTGCATTCTCAATGGCTTCAGTAATCAGCTCATGAATCGCATTCCGATTAGGTAATCCGGTAATGGAGTCGGTATTTGCCAGAACTCTCAGGCGTTCCTGAGCACGCCGTTCTTCGGTGATATCGGTACCTGAGCAGATCAGAAATATTTCGTTTTTACCGCTACCGTTGTGCACAAATTTATTGCGAAACAGAAACAGTCGCTGACCTTTACAGGTCTTCACCCAACGTTCGACTTCATATGAGTTGCCTTCGCGAAAGAAAACATCGATGTTGCGTCTGGAGGCCGCGGCTTCGCGTCGACTCATAAACAGCGTGAAGACACTTTGACCAATCACTTCGCGTTCCTTGAGTCCGGTATATTCTTCACACAGGCGATTGAAACGCTGAATGTTGCCCATGCGGTCAAGGATGACAATAACGGAGTTGGCTTCAGAGACCACCTGTTCGGCAAAAGAAAGGCCTTGTGCCAAATCACGGGCGACCGAGGGGGTATCATCCCAGGCGGATGCACTTCCGGCCCATTCGCGTTTATTGATTTTCCGCCCAACCAGGTGAACAGGGATATCGTCGTCTTCAATCGACAGTGTCATTAACAGGCTTGACGTGATGACCGTCATCTCCCGAATGCGGTCGGCTTGCTCAGGTGATAATTCGATGTTCTGGTTCGTTTCTGCCGCTTCGTCAATAGAGAAATGCAGGATGTTGCAATCCTCTGACAAACGCCAGTAAGGGTTATGGGTGCCCACATAGCTATACAACGTAGCCAGCTCCCGAACGTCTTTCATGATGTGTACTATCCCGTTTAAAGCGCATAGAGCCTCAAAAGTAAGGGTAGCCATAATTCAAAGGGTGATGATGGCTGAACGTATTGTTTTATTTATATATTTATGTGTAATCCAGATTCAGGAAAAAGCAAAGCTGGCGAACGGAAAATAGTAAAAAATAAATATGACCGGATGAAAGAAGTGTAGTGCGTGGCAGGCAATTGGGCGGGGAAAAAGAAAACGACCTTTCACAAAAGAGAAAGGTCGTTGAGTTAATGCGTATTATAGGGCAGGGCGCGCGATGACGCTGCGGGTTTCCATTCGCACTTCGGCGATGGTGACGTCAATGACATCGGTAACTTTGTAAACCACTTCACCTTTGATCTGGATCGTTCCACTTTCCTGGTTACACACCAGTTCATCACGAACCGCGTGCAGGAAGGGGGCCGGAATAAAGGCTACCGCGCCGTTATCAATTAAACGTACACGCATACCACCACGGCTGACATCAATAATCTCGGCCGCAAAGCGGGTGTCGGTACCGGCTTTGTCATTCAGAAAACGTGCATACAACCAGTCCCCCACATCACGTTCAGCCATGCGGTTCAGGCGGCGACGTTCAGCCATCTGCAAAGTCGTATCATCCTGCGGGCGGGAAATTGTCTCACCTTTGATGACGGCCTTAAGCAGTCGGTGGTTAATCATGTCGCCATACTTACGGATAGGCGAGGTCCAGGTGGCATAAGCTTCCAGGCCCAGACCAAAATGCGGACCCGGCTCGGTGCTGATCTCAGCGTAAGACTGGAATCGACGAATGCGGCTGTCGAGGAAACCGGATGGCTGAGCATCCAGCTCACGACGCAGTTTACAGAAGCCTTCCAGCGTCAGGACCTCTTCAGCATCAACGTGCATACCATGGGTTTTCAGGAGGGCAGCCAGTGCTTCTGCATTAGCCGGATCGAATCCCATATGCACGTTATAAATACCGAAGCCCAGCTTGTCGCGCAGTACGCGGGCAGCACAAATGTTCGCCGCAATCATGGACTCTTCCACAATGCGGTTCGCGATGCGGCGCGGTTCCGCCACGATATCCAGTACTTCACCTTTTTCACCAAGAACGAAACGGTAATCCGGGCGGTCTTTGAATACCAGAGCATGGTTATGGCGCCATTCGCCACGACTTAGACAGATACGATGCAGCAGGCGGATCTGCTGTGCAATTGCGTCATTCTCCGGCTGCCAGTCACCCGTGCCTTCAAGCCAGTCAGAAACGTTGTCATAAGCCAGCTTCGCTTTAGATTCGATTGTCGCCGCGAAGAAGGTGATATTGTCTTCGATCGTACCGTCAGCAGTGATGCTCATGCGGCAGGCCAAAACCGGGCGAATTTCATTAGCGCGCAGAGAACACAGATCGTCAGAAAGCTCGCGCGGCAACATTGGGATGTTGAACCCCGGCAGGTAGTTGGTAAATGCACGAATTTTTGCAATGTTATCCAGCTTACTGCCTTCAGCAATCCAGGCGGTAGGATCGGCAATCGCGACGGTTAGCTGTAATTTGCCATCCGTTTGTTCTTCGGCGTAAAGCGCGTCATCCATGTCCTGCGTACTGGCGCTGTCGATGGTGACGAAGTTCAGTGCGGTTAAGTCCTCACGCACCAGGCCCTCATCCAGCATCTCAGTGGCGACACCATCGGGTGCTTCTTTTTCCAGATTATGGCGAGCCAATGTGACCCACCACGGAACGAAGTGATCGTCAGCGAAGGTAATAAATTGGGTTAACTCGGCGTAGAAGGTGCGGTCGCCTTTTAACGGGTGGCGGCGCATTTCTGCTACAGCCCAGTCACCTTCTTTAAATTCATGTTCAACGCCACGCGCGGCGCGGCAGGGAATCGCATCTTTCAGCAGCGGGTGATCCGGCACAATGGACAGGCGGTCATTCTTACCCTGAACTTTGCCCACGAAGCGCGTCAGGAACGGTTCGATCAGTTCTTCCGGCTCGGCAGATTCGCGATCTTTTTCCGTATGGATAACCGCCACAATGCGGTCGCCATGCATCACTTTTTTCATCTGCGGCGGCGGAATGAAATAGCTTTTTTGTGCATCGACTTCCAGGAAGCCAAAGCCTTTTTCCGTGGCTTTTACCACCCCTTCAGCACGTGGCGTCTGGGAATGTAGTTGCTGTTTAAGCTGCGCTAGCAGCGGGTTGTCCTGAAGCATAATTGTCTATTTTCGTGGCTGAAAGAGCGGCTGACAGTTTTACGCGAATCTGTCAGTCGCAGCAAGCGCTCTTTCAGCAAGTGGATCGGTTAATACGTCTCGCCCAACGCGATCTTCAAACGATTTAGCCATCCGCACAATCCGCTCCAGGCCAGCACGTTGATTGCCTGTTCTGAGGATATACCCTGATCGAGCAGTGGGGTAAGCAGTGCGGTGCTAAAGCGATCGGGCGCTCGGGTTAACCATTGTACCGCCTGCAGGGTGACGCGCTCAACCGGATGTCGTTGCTCCCAGCGCTGTATTTGACGCTCATCCTGGCGAAGTACGGTGATAATCTCAGTGAGCTCAGTGGCTGAGAGGGCGTACTCATTGAAGCAGGATACGCTACCGTTAATCCGCGATGTGAGCAGCGTTGCCAGAGAAAATGTCCGTGAGTGCACATCGCTGTGTAATGTGCTGGTAAAAAGCGCTTTAAATAACGCCAGTTCGTCAGGTGAGTGTTGCAGTAATGGCCCCAGCGTTTGCAATACAGTGGGAGTATGGCTGACATGTGTTTCTGCGCTGGGAAAATGTTTTTCAATCGGCAGGTCGGCGGTGTGCCACTGGGCTTCTTCTGCACTAAAGGGGGATGCCTCGGCAAATTGCTGAATATCGAGGCCAGGAATGCGGCGCACAGGATGGCCAAACCAGGCCTGAAACAACGCAACGACGCGGGCCTGAAAGCCGACAAAGCCAACGATTTGATTCATCAGAACACTGTCGCTGGTCGTGAGTCCAACCGCCACCAGATGCTGGCGATCCCGTGAGCCGATGACGGCCGGAGTGCTGGCGAGCTGGCGAGCATATTGGGTGATTTGCGCCAGTCGATGGTTACTTTCCCTGGATGAATTAGGGCCAGGAAGGGGGGTAAGACGTGCAGCATAATGATTACATAAACGCTGTACGCCACAAACCTGAGCGACGGTTAAGGCGGTACTCATACGCTCGTAGGCGCTGAACGTGTGCATTGAGTCCAGAGCAACATGTACAGGGAAGAGAAGGTGAGCAAGTTTACGGGCAGGTTCTAACCAGGACTGAAAGGGTAAAAGCGCAACGGCAGGTATCGTCAGATCCAGCAAAAATCGGTCCTCGACGTGCGCGGCTTCTGGTACCAACGGCAGAACATCTTGCGGGTATGTACTGGATTGTGTCTCATGATACCAGTGGCTTTTGCCTTCAATTCGGCGTTGTTCCATGGGCGTTCCTTGGTCTAAAAAGTGGCGACCCGGATACGTCGTCATAGCTGTACGCCGGATCGTTTGCGCTGCGATATCCTGACGTAAGCGAATGAGGTGATGAAAGATTGTTAAGTGATAATAAATATCAGAAAAGCATATATAGCGACGAGCGAGGGGGAAGGGAGAGGAAAATAATGGGCGACGGAGCGTCGCCCATAGAGGAAGTCTGAAAGATTATTTCAGTTCCAGTTCGTTCATTGCGGCGATGCTGAAGCCGCCGTCAACGTGAACGACTTCACCGGAGATACCGGCGGACAGGTCTGAGCACAGGAATGCCGCAGAGTTGCCCACATCTTCAATGGTAACGGTACGACGAATCGGCGTAACCGCTTCGCAATGTGCCAGCATTTTACGGAAATCTTTGATACCGGAAGCAGCCAGAGTACGGATTGGACCAGCGGAGATTGCATTCACACGCACGCCTTCAGGACCCATCGCGTTAGCCATATAACGAACGTTGGCTTCCAGAGAGGCTTTCGCCAGACCCATTACGTTGTAGTTCGGGATTGCGCGCTCTGCACCAAGGTAGGACAGCGTCAGCAGTGCAGAACCAGGGTTCAGCATGGAACGGCATGCTTTTGCCATTGCAACAAAGCTGTACGCGCTGATGTCATGAGCAATTTTAAAGCCTTCGCGGGTGACCGCATTCACGTAGTCGCCATCCAACTGGTCAGCAGGTGCGAAACCGATGGAGTGTACGAAACCGTCGAATTTCGGCCAGACTTTGCCCAGTTCAGCGAACATGGTGTCGATGCTGGCGTCTTCAGCCACATCACACTGCAGTACGATGTTGGAACCCAGCTGAGCTGCAAATTCTTCCACGCGGCCTTTCAGTTTGTCGTTCTGGTAGGTGAACGCCAGTTCAGCGCCTTCGCGGTGCATCGCCTGAGCGATACCATAGGCGATGGACAATTTACTGGCAAGACCGGTCACCAGAATGCGCTTACCGGAAAGAAAACCCATAGCTTTAATCCTTATAGTCATTACTTATTTTTTTAGCAATCAATGAGTTATGATTGCAATTTCAAGGTCACTCGAAATTGGTGTGAAATTATATCCCACTCTTTGCCCCTTGTGTCACGATCTTTCTCTGCTATTCACCCGTCGGGGAGCAGCAGTAAACGGCATTTCAGTGGGCAGGGAATTGTTGTCAGCACCCGGTGGCCTGTCACTATTCATTGCACGTGAGGAGTATATCACTCCCCCCTGGTTCTGCCTCATCCAACCAGAGAAGAGCAGGGGGATAAGGTGAAAATACAAGGCGTCAGAGGGTTAAAATGGTATGATCTGACCTCTAGTCGATGTTTTAACGTATATCAATGTAAGAACATTCT